>VBKA01000131.1 GCA_005879815.1 Chloroflexota bacterium | reverse complement strand
GCTCCGATTGAACGCCAGACGTCATCGAAGGCGCGGCTGAACTTGGTGTCGCGGTCGCGGATCAAGTGGCGGGGAACGGCACCGCGTTGTTCCATCGCGGTCACGACATTGCGTGCTTGTTGAGTCACCCACGCGCCTGTGGGATGCGCGGTTACGCCCGCCAGCCACACCCGGCGCGAGCCGACCTCGATGAAGAACAGCACGTAGAGGCGCTGCAACAACACGGTGTCGACGCTGAAGAAGTCACAGGCCACGAGACCCGCGGCCTGGGAACGGATGAAGGGCCGCCAGGTCGTCGATGATCGCCGCGGTGCGGGATGGATGCCATGGCCCGCCAGGACGCGGCGAATCGAGCTGGCCGAGACGCGACAGCCGAGACGGGCCAGTTCTCCTTGGATCCGCTGATAACCCATCGGGCATTCTCTCGGGCCAGGCGAACAATGACGGCTTGGATGTCGTCGCCAAGTGGTCGCCGGCCTTTCGGGGTCGTCGGGTAGGTCCAATGCCGGCGCACCATCCGCCGGTGCCAGGCGACCAACGTGTCAGGCGTGACCACGAACGCCGACCATCGCCGCCGGGGGAGGATCCGGCTCAGCATGGCCAACCACGCTCGGTCCTTCGGCTCGAGTCGAGGCCGCGGCTGCTGACGACGAAGGATGTCGAGTTCGTGGCGCAACACAAGGATCTCGATCTCGTTCGACTCGCGCTGCCGGAAGCAGAGCATCACCAACTCGACGATGCGGCCGAACGCGAAGTAGACGAACGACCACAGCACGAAGATCTCCAAGACGTCACGATCGAGCGCGAAGCAGCGACGCTATCGACCCCCACCTCGCCCGCGGACCGACCGGTCAGCGGTCCGATCCACTTATGGCACCCCACACGGCACCTGGTCGACCTGCGCCGACGCGCGGGTCGGCGTCGCACCGAGCCGAGCCCACCCGACCTCGTCGCCGAGCACACCGTGATGGGAGACGCCGAGCACGACGTCATGCTCGCGATCAGCACCCGGTCGGCCCTCGCCCGGGTCGCCGCGCTGCCCCCGGCTCAGGCCGAGGTGATCCTGTTGCGCATCGTGGCCGACCTGCCGGTGGACGAGGTCGCCGGAATCGTGGGGCGACGCAAGGGAGCCGTCCGGGCCCTGCAGCACCGGGCGCTCCGGCGCCTAGCCCGGGAGATGCCCGATGGCGCGGCTGAGGGATTCGTTGGTCGTCAGGCACGATTGAACCCGCTCCCGCCCCAATAACTGGGACGAAGGGAGGTACCAGGCCCGGGCGACCGCGGGGGACACGAAGCGTACCTGCCCTAACACACAGCCGCACCTCCACGATGGCCACAATGACGCGCCTCCCAGCCCCCAAGCCGATCCGCGTCGGCCCTCTCGCGTCCTGCGCTGCCAAGCCGTGACCCGCCCCAGTAATCGGGGCAAGGGATGGGCTCATCCAAACCGGGTCACAAGAGCGAGGGGGCACGTAGGGTTAGCTGCGTAACACGCAGGCCGCCTGGTCGATAGCAACCACGGCACGTCACCCATGCGAGCCAAATTCCCCGGCGACCCAGGGGTGCGCTGCGCAGCAAACGAGAGGGCCGCCCGCCGCCAAGGGTGGCTCTCTCATCTGACTGGAGTCATGTGCCCATACCGGAGTCATCGGTCAGGCTGCCCCGTATGAGTAGGGGCCGAAAGTCGAAGATCATGACCCGTGGGTTTGTCGGGTCTCACATCCCCCCGGCGACGGTTCGCTAAAGCGCGCGAGACGGGGGTGCTCAGCAGCGCACCCCGTCCCAACTACCGCGATGACTACGCAGGACCGGCTATGAGGCGCCGATCGAGCCGCCGACCGTGCTGAACTTGGTCGAGGCGCTGTTGCCGAGCAGCGTGATGGCGGCGATGCACACCACGGCGATCAGGGCGACGAGGAGCGCGTACTCCACGAGGCTGGCGCCCTTCTCGTCATCGGCGACGTTGAACTTGGCCTGCAGATAGTGCCAAACGGCAACACCCGGTGGGGTTCCTGTGGTGCAATGAATGTCGACGCGGCCCTCGCCGAATTGGATCGGGCATTTGGATCAATTACCTACAAACAGCAGTCGTACGACTACGCGGCAGCGGTGGTACAAAACTGGAAAACCGCAGGTCAGAGGACTGCGGGGGCCTCGGGTGTCCCCTGAGCGCCACACGCGGGGTGGGGTGGGCAGTCGATCGAGAGGGTGACCCTCATTTGCATCGCCCCGAAAAACGGCCTCGGTGCGGTCACGGGGCCAGCGGCTCGGAGAACGAGCCGAGGTGGTCCTGCAGGACGCCGCCGCCGATCACCCGTAGCAGGTTGAGGGGTCCGGGTCGGCAAAGCGCAGATGCCGAGTGGCATCTCTGACAGAGCGGTTCCTGTCAAGGTCCTGCTCGAGTGCGCGGTGCCGATCTTGAAGTTCGTGTTTGTGATCGCGGGCGCGCGTCACCGACGTACGCGGGAGGACTCTCAGAGTGTCGACCCCTAGTCGTGCGGGGTCACAGCGTGGCGATCACCAGTCCACAAGAAGTGGTGGGCAAGCCGGGGTCCGGCTGCCAGGCATCTCTTCGCGTCGCGGGTGACGCATGGTGGTCTTCGGCCACAGCCAGGCGGGCTCAATCAGTTCCTCGACCGCTCCAGGTGCGTGGGGGTCATGCCGCTTGGCGAGCTCGCGCCCTGGCTGTGACGTTCCGGTCTCACCCTGCCTCGACCAGCGCGAGGTTGCGGATCTCGCCGTCGCGCAGGCCACTTCTACCGGTTCGGCGAGGTGATCAGGCACAGCTACCCGCCGTCCCGTGGTCGAGAGCACGTAGTAGGCGAGGGTGAGGAGTTTGCGGGCCACCGCCGCCCGGGCGATGTTGGCGCCGCGCCGTTGGGCGATGCGGTGGTAGTCGACCTTGAGCTTGGGCCCGCTCCGCACGTGGGAGACCGCCTCGATGGCCGCCCAGCGCACGAGCTTGGATCCCTTCTTGGTCACCTTGCGCCGCCGGGTCTTGCGGTCCGACTCGCGGTGCTTGGGGGTCAGTCCCGCCCACGAGCACAGTGCCTCGGGGCTCGAGAAGCGACTGACGTCACCGATCTCGACCACGAAGATGGCACTCAGCACCCGACCGACACCGGCCAGTGACTGGATCGCTTGATAGCCGCGGTCGTGGCGCAGTCGTTGGTGGATGGTGCGCTCGAGCATCGCCACCTCGCGGTCGATGGTGGCGACCAGGTCGCGCAGCGACTCCACCCGGGTGGTGTAGGCGTCGGGCAACTCGAGCGTGTCGAGCCACTGGGGACCGGCCACGCCCCACAGGTCATCCACCGGCGGGTGGAGACAATGCTTGGCCAGCACCGACTTCAGCTGCGCCTTCAATGAGGTGCGGAGGGTGACGAGCTTGGCCCGGTAACGCACCAGCTCGCGCGACTCGCGCAGCTCGGGTGGTGCGATCCAGGCCTCGGGCAGCTTGTGCAGGCGCATGCGATCGATCAGCTCGCAGCAGTCGCGGTAGTCGTTCTTCACCCGCCGCTCTTCCCACACCAACCCCGACGGGTTCACCAGGTGCACGGTTGCCCCCGCGGCCTGGAGCACGTCGACGGCCCAGTACCAGCCATACGTCGCCTCGATGGCCCCCTCGGGGTCGGGGCCGGCTTCGGCCAGCGCCTCGGCCAGGGCCATCGGGTCGTTGTCGATGCGCGTCACCTGACGCTCATCGGCCGCCTCGTTCTCCCGCACGATCATCGACCGGCGTGAGTGCAGATCTACTGCGACGTACTGTCGTTCCACGGGTCCTCTCCTTGCTCGAGATCGGGATGGTTTGTCGACCCCGAGTCTTGTGCTCGGACCCGTTCGAGCGGGAGAGGACCCACTCTTCTCCTGCATCACCTGACCCGCCATCGCGAGCTCCAGGGATCGGCTGCGACCGGAGCCGTTGTCTCGGTCCGTCAGCGAGAGCGAGGTGACCGCTCTGTCATGCCATCAGTTCTGGCGCGGTTCGCAACGTCGCGCGTGAGCCGTCGCGATCAACGACAAGGCGCACAGATCGCCTGGTCAGTCGGCACCGCGGCCCGCTATCTTTTTCACGTGCCCGATGAGCTTCGCGTGGAGTTCCACCGTGAACTTGAGAAGATCGACCGGCAGGTCCTCGGACTGTTCGCGCTGGTCGGGGAGTGCGTCGCTGGCGCCACCGATGCGCTGCTTACCGGCGACCGGGATGCGGCCAAAGTGCTCGTCGAGCGTGATGCCCTGATCGACCGCGCCTACCTCGACATCGAAGAGGTCGTACAACGCCTGCTCATCTTGCAATCGCCAGTGGCGAGCGAGCTGCGTTTCCTGCTGACCGCCTATCGGATCGTGCCCGAGCTTGAGCGCAGCGCCGACCTGGCCGAGCACATCGCTCAGCGCGCGGCGCGCGGCCTCACCCCCGCGCTCACCCCTCGGGTGCGGGGGCTGGTGGATCAGATGGGCCGGGTCGCCGTCGAGATGTGGCACCGGGCTACCGACGCCTATGCCGACCGCGACGCCGGCGCCCATGACCGCCTCAACGACAAGGATGACGAGCTCGACGACCTCCATCTCAGCCTCACGTCGGAGATCTCCTCAGGCAAGCTCGACATCCCGGTGGTCATCGAGATGGCATTGATCGCCCGCTTCTACGAGCGCCTGGGCGACCATGCGGTCAACGTGGCCGCCCACGTCCGCTACCTGGCCACCGGCACCGACTAAGAAGGGCGGGTGCGGCTTCGATTCCGGCTGTTGCCGTCGGACGACCGGTTTTTTGCGCTCTTCAACCAGTCTGCGATGAACACCGCGGAGTGCGCCCGGCGGCTCAGCGACATGGTGAAGGACTTCGAGGATCTCGACACCAAGCACAACTTGGTGGTCGACTGCGAACGTCGCGGCGATCAACTGACCACCGAGATCCTCCAGCGTCTCGACTCGACCTTTGTCACGCCCTTCGACCGCGAGGACATCCACGCGCTCGCCGAGGAGCTCGACGACGTGGTCGATGACATGCTGGCGGTCTCCGATCTCCTCCGGCTCCTCTCCATCGAGGCCATCCTGCCCGAGCTCGAGGAGCAGGCCGATCTGCTCGTGCAGATGGGGGATCAGACCGTCGGCCTCATGGGCCGGTTGCAGAGCATGAGAGGTACGGGCCCGTTCCTCAAGGCCATCGACCAATTGGAGACCGAAGGCGACGCTGTCTACCACCGGAGTCTCGGACGACTCTTCAGCGGCGAGTACGAGGCGCTCGAGGTGTTGAAGTGGAAGGACATCGTCCAAGCCATGGAGGCGGCCCTGAACACCGTCGAGAATATCTCGGACGTCGTGGAGTCGATCGTTCTGAAGCACGCGTAGCCGCGCCATGTCTGCAGGGGTCATCTTCGTCATCGTGCTGGCGCTCGCGTTCGACTTCACCAACGGCTTTCACGACTCGGCCAACTCGATCGCCACCGTCGTCGCCACTCGGGTGCTTCGACCCCAGTACGCGGTGATGTGGGCGGCGTTCTTCAACTTCGCTGCCTTCCTGGTCTTTGGAACCAAGGTGGCCACCACCATCGCCAAGGACGTTGTCGACCCCAGCGCCGGCGTCATCACCGTGGGGGTGGTGTTCGCTGGCCTCGTCGGCGCCATCGGCTGGAACCTGATCACGTTCTATCTCGGTCTTCCCTCGAGCTCGTCGCACGCGCTGGTAGGCGGAGTGGTCGGGGCGGCGGTGGCGCGGTCCGGCCTGCACGTGGTCGAGGCGGACGGAATGCGCAAGATCGGCGTGTTCATCGTCCTGTCGCCGCTGATCGGCCTGGCCCTGGGTCTCATCCTCACGGTAATGATCATGTGGGTGTTCCACCGGTCGCGCCGGGTGGATCGACTCAACCGGAACTTCCGTCGGGGGCAGCTCGTGTCCGCCGCCGCCTTCAGCCTCGGGCATGGTGCCAACGACGCTCAAAAGACCATGGGCATCATCCTCGTGCTGTTGATCGCGTCGGGTCAGGTGGCCCCCCACGCCGGCGTACCCCTGTGGGTCGTCCTGGCCGCTCATACCGCCATCGGCCTGGGCACGCTGAGCGGCGGATGGCGCATCGTCAAGACCATGGGCTCGAAGATCACCCGCCTCCAGCCGGTGGGGGGCGTGGCCGCAGAGTCGGCCGCGGCGACGACGCTGTTCTTCACATCGAGCGCGGGTATTCCGGTGTCGACGACCCACACGATCACTGGCGCAATCATCGGCGTGGGCGCCACCCGCCGGCTGTCCGCCGTGCGCTGGGGCATCGCCGGCGAAGTGGTCACCGCGTGGGTGCTGACAATCCCCGGCGCCTTTGCCATCGCGTACCTCACGTCGCTCGCCGTGCGAGCCGTCGCGTGATCGTCGATCGACGCTCGATCTTCTTCGCGGGAGCAGCCGTGGTCAGCGTCGCCCTGGTCCCGCTGTCCGATCCCGTCCTGCGATGGGTACCCATCGTCGTAGCCATCACCTACGTCGTGCTCGCGGTGCTCTCGTTCCTCGATTGGAGCTCACGAGCACGCTGACGCGGCGAGCCGCAACGGCATCCCTGAAGGAGCGGGGCCGCGTCAATGAGAGTTTGGCTCCGTTGGGCGTAACGGTGATCGCGAAACCCTGCGCGTGGGCGCGTGTCGCGGACGTTGGGAAGACCTCAATATGTGTGGGCTTGGTGTCTCGCACCGCCGTCCTCACGAACTGAGGGTGGGCAGCTCGGCTGCCGAGGCATCCCTTCGCCGAGTGAACTCGAGCATGGTGCGTTGCGGCCACGACCGGACGGGCTCAAGCAGTTCGTCGGCCTCGCTGCTGATTGCAGGGGCCATGCCGTTCACGAACGCG
>VBKA01000130.1 GCA_005879815.1 Chloroflexota bacterium | reverse complement strand
TTCTGTGACGGCGCTGCCGACCTGCACCACCTCTCCCGCGAACTCGACGCCCAGGGTTCGCTGCCTGGGATGACGGACGCCGAAGATCAGGTGGCTCAGGAGGTAGAGAAGCGTGCCGCTGCGCCGGTTGGCGGAACGCGTCTCGCAGTCCGCACGGGTGACCGTTGTGGCGTGGACCTTGACCAGGACTTCCTCGTCCTTGGGTACCGGCTGTGGGACCTCCGCGAAGTGCAGGACCTCGGGCGGCCCATATCTGTCGTAGACGATCGCTCGCATCACCCCATTCTCCATCGGCTCTATCGTCAACCCATGCATGCCTCGCCTGCAGAGACTCCGCCCGAAGCGCCCACTGAGCCGCTGAAAGGCTTCTCTGGTGTCTATCGAAGCGCTGGAAGACGCGCCAGGAACGCGAGCATCCTGCTGGGAGTCGTTGCATTCGTCACGCTCCTTTCGATGATCCAAAACGGGTCGGGGTTGAGAATCGTCGATGACGCGCGGGCGGGAATGCTGACCGCGAAGGAAGCCACCAACTTCAATAGATCGTCAGTGTTCGTCGGCCTCATGTACCTGGCTGCCGTGGGGGCCTGCGCCATAGCCTTTCTCGGGTGGCTCAGCCGCAGCGTGGACAACGTGCCGGCGCTCGGTGGTGGGAGGCCATCGGTGACGCCGCGCTGGTCCATCGGCTGGTGGTTCATCCCGTTCGTGAATCTCGTGAAGCCCTACCAGATCGTCCGTGACGTCCATGACCGAATGGGTATTGGTCCCAGCTCTGGTGGCGGCTGGCTCCTCCTTGCATGGTGGGTCTCCTCGATCCTCGGGAACGCGATTGGCACCTTCGCGTGGCGCCTGCCCGAGCCGAAGAACCTGGACGCCCTGGCGTTCCTGTACTCCATCAAGGGAACCGCCGATGCGCTCACGTTCCTTGGCGCCGTCCTGGCGATCTTCGTGGTGCTTCGCATTCAATGGCGCGCCGAAGCGCGGGCATAGACGTGGCAGCCTGACTTCTTGAGGTTCCCGCCCCTAGCCAGCGACCTTCAGCACGACGTTGCCGGTTTTGTGGCCGGTTTCGACATAGCGGGTGGCCTCGACGACATCCTCGAGCGGATAGGTGCGGTCGATGACCGCGCGGTACTTGCGGGCTTCGATGAGCTGCTTGAGGAGGAGCAGGTCCTCCTTGGTGAATCGGGCGATCCCCATCTTGACCTTCTTGTCGCCGATCCAGCGCGTGGCCAGGAGCAGGAGAGGGACGTGGAACATGTAGCCAGGGTCGGTGTCGACGAAGGTGCCGCCCGGCTTGAGTGAGCGTCGGGTCTGCCGGAACGAGGTCTTGCCGACCGCATCGAAGATCACGTCGTACTTCCTGCCGTTCTGCGTGAAGTCTTGCTGGGTGCGGTCGACGACTTCATCGGCTCCGAGGGAATTCACGAGCTCGACGTTCTTGGTACTGCACACCGCCGTGACCTCGGCGCCGAAGTGCTTCGCCAGCTGCACCCCGGCGGTTCCGACGGAGCCCGATGCGCCGTAGACGACGATGCTGCGGCCCTCGAGAGGACCCGCTGCTGCGAGGCATGGCAGGGCGAGGCTCGCTCCGTCGAAGACCGCTGCGGCTTCTTCGAAGCTCATGTTGGCCGGCCTGGGTGCCAGCGGGGCGCTCTCCCGGACGGCGATGAACTCCGCGTGCGCGCTTGAGCCTTTGCCGCCGAAGACTGGGTCGCCGACTTTGAATTGGGTGACTGAGGAGCCGACTGCCTCTACCTCTCCGGAGAATTCCATGCCGAGGATCGGGTTCCTCGGTCGGAGGAGACCCGTGAAGGCGCGGCTGATGACGAGTTCGGCGCTGCGAAGGCCGGCGTCCGTCCGGCTCACGGTGGTGGCGTGGATCTTGACGAGGACCTCGTCGTCCTTGGGTATCGGTCGATCGACCTTGGCGACCCGCAGGACCTCCGGCGGCCCGTAGCGTTCGTAGACAACCGCTTTCATCGTCTCCATCGGTCCGGGTATCTTGCGCCCAGGTGACCGATGAGACGCTGGATACCATCGCCTCGGGCGACGACTTAGGACCGGAGCGTCAGGTCGAATCAGCGCCGGAGGTTTCTGACGCCGCCGAGGCGTCCACCTGAGCACTGGTCGCGCCTTTCCGTCGAGGGCGTGAGCTGGCGGCTGCTGGCTCGTTCATGGCCTGTGCTCTGCGTAGCCAGACCGGACGCCAGGCCGGGGCTGCTTCACCCTCGCTCGGGGTCGGTGCATCGGCCGCCGATGTCGCCTTCTCCAGGCCGGGAGCATCGGCCGATGTCGCCTTCTCCAGGCCGGGAGCATCGGCCGATGTCGCCTTCTCCAGGCCGGCCGCGATCACGGTGACCTGGACCTCGTCGCGCAATCGTGGGCGTAGGCTCATGCCGAAGACGAGGTGAGCCTTCGGTCCGGCTGCTGCCTGTACCGCCTCCGCCACGGCGTCAACTTCAGCCAGCCGAAGCTTGTTCGAACCGGACAGGTTGACCAGGATCGATGAGGCCCCCGCCTTCGAACGCGCCGGGAGCGCGGAAGCCATCGCCTGGTGAGTAGCCTCAACCGCGCGATTCTCGCCGGCCGCTCGACCGATGCCCACTGCGGCTGCGCCACCCCCCTGAAGGGCTGCTCGCACGTCTGCGAAGTCGAGATTCATGCGGCCTTGAACAGACACTAGATCGAGGATTTCACCGACCGTGCGGCACAGGGTCTCGTCGATGGCGCGGAAGGCATCCTCGATCGTCGCATTCGGAGGCATCTCCTCCCGCACTCGATCGTTGGGAACGGTTGCCACTGCGTCCACCTTGCCCGCAAGCGCTCCCGCGGACTGCTGTGCGAGCTGTCGACGTCGAGTCCCTTCGAACGCAAAGGGCGTCGTGACAACCGCCATGGTGAGCGCGCCCTTCTGCCGAGCGATCTCAGCGATCACTGGCACGGCGCCTGAGCCGGTTCCTCCACCCAGGCCTGCCGTGATGACCACGAAATCCGAACCGGCCACAGCGCGTCCGATCTGGTCGGTCGCGTCGCGGGCGGCAACCTCGCCAGCCCCAGCATCCCCGCCGGTGCCGAGGCCGTTGGTGATCTGTCTTCCGATCGCAATCCTCGTGCTGGCAGACGAGCGCTGCAGAGCCCGAGCATCGGTGTTTACCACGATGTACTCAACGCCCCGCAGCCGTCCCCGGATCATGGCCTCGACGGCGTTCGCCCCGCCTCCACCCACACCCACGACTCGAACCGTGCGGCTGCGGCCGCGGCTGGCTGTGCGCCACAGGAGAGCGGCTACGGCGGCTATGCCAAACCCGGCGATGAGGAGAAACAGGCTGTTGGGCGGCAGTTCCATCGCGGCAACCTATCAGCCTCGGCGTCTCCTGAGACCAGGGCAAGAAGTACCGGGACCCAGGTCACTGTCTGACGGACCTGGCTAGCCGATCTGGTGCAGGAACGCGAGCGTCCGCTCCTTGAGCAGCCGGGCAGCCTCCTCGTCGAAATCGGGGAGGCTCGAGTCGGCGAACAGGTGACCCGACCCAGGGTAGAGGAAGAGCTCCGCACCCTCGACCTCCTTCACCAGCGCCTCGGCGGCCGGGCGATCCTCCTCAGCCCATGGGTCGCCATCCATCATGTGGATCTGGACGGGCACGTCCGCCGGCCACGGGCTGTCGAACTCCGACGGCGCCAGGCAGGCGGAGTAGAAGAGCGCGCCTCTGGCGCCCGGCTTTGTCTGGGTCAGCGACTGCGCAGCCATGACTCCCATCGAGAAGCCCGCATAGACGATGTCCGATGGCAGATCCGTGGCCGCTTCGGTTCCGCGGCGCAGGATCTCGCCAAACCCGATCTCCCGGGCATGAGCGATGCCTTCGTCGAGCGTCGCGAACGTCTGGCGGTCATACACGTCCGGCGCATGGACCGTGTGGCCGGCGTCCCGCAGCTCCTGCGCGAACGCGAGGAACCCGGGCGTCTGGCCCTGGGCGTGGTGGAAGAGCAGCACTGTGGTCATGTCGGCACTCTAGTGAAAGGGTGGGACCTTTTCACTCACCAGGCCAGTGCGAGCAGGTCGGCGTACAGGGCCTCAACGTCCACATCGGCGCCGCGTCGCGTGAACCATTCGCCGACGTTGGTCACGTCGCGGTGGAGGAGGTCGTAGGCGTCGCTGTTGGTGGTGAACTCCACTGCCTGCGGCAGGTCGATCACGATCAGTCGCCCCTCCCACCACAGCAGGTTGTAGACCGAAAGGTCGGCGTGCACCAGGCCGGCAATCGTCAAGGCGCGCAGGTTCTCGACGAGCTGATCCCAGGCCGATGTCAGCTCGGCCGGCGTCAGCCTCGCCTGGCCCAGCTTGGGCGCCGCCTGCGAATCGTCGCCAATAAACTCCATCAGCAGCCCGTGATCGGTCTGCTCGACCGGGTAGGGGACCGATGCGCCGGCTTCCCAGGCGCGCCGCAGCATCGTCCACTCCTGCATCGGCCAAAGGCGGCCGGCTAGCTCGTGGCCGTAGCGGGTGCCGCCCATGACGGCCCGCTTGTCGCGGGTGCGGAGGAACCAGCCGGCCTTGTAGATGGAGTCGCCGCGGTACACGGTTGAGTTCGAGAAGCCCTCGTTTCGCAACTGGTCCTTGACCGGATAGCGCGGTCGATATCGCTTGTGGGCGAGCAGGCGGGGACCGCTGGCGAAGCGACGCTCTACCAGGAAGATCTCTGCCTCCTTGCCGGATTTGAGGGTGCCGCGCGGATGGTCCTCGTATGGCTCATCTCGGGGCCAGGCGAGCGCCGGCCGCATCGGCGCAATGGATGACACGAAAAAGCGCTCCTGCTGCTGTGCGGGGATGGGACGTTGGGTCCCGACCGGGCAGGAGCGCCATGGGCGCCTCGAGGGTCAGCTCAGG
>VBKA01000052.1:3530-30887 GCA_005879815.1 Chloroflexota bacterium | reverse complement strand
CGCCGCTGAGCGGCGCAGACGAGGGCGGTTCATCTCGGCTTGAACTCCCGTGGCAGTCAACGGCGGCGCAATCCTATGTCACGCCGGCGGGTCGGCGGCCCCTGACCTCGCGTGCCGGTGGAGGAGCTCTTTCGGCATCCGCCATGCGAGTTGCTCGCCTGACGAGCGCTCGATGCCGCGCGGCATGACCTGCAAGCAGGATTAGCGCCGCAACCATCGAGGCGGTCGTCCTGCCCCGCGAGACCCGCCCAATCGCCGGTTGCCAACAAGGCTAGCGAGCCGTCGGAGGAGGGTCCCGACCCAGGGCTTCTCTATCCGCCGATGGTCGTAGCGCTAGCGCGACTGGCAGCGACCCTCGCTATGCGACCCCCGCGGCGGCTTTGGTGCGCTCATCCGCACCCTCGGCGGCGCTGGAGGCCGACTTGGGGGCGTATCTCGCCAGGATCTCCCGATGAAGATCGAGGAGCCGCGGGATGTCCTCGCGCTCCGCCCGTGCCATGCCGCACTCGGTGCAGATGCCCCACGACAGACCACCATTCCCTGGGTGGTTGATCAGCTGCTCGTCGACCAGCCTGACCTGCTCCGCGGTGGTTCCTGGCTCCTGCTCGTCCGGGTGGTACGGGACCAGGGCGAAGTAGAGCTCGGTGCCGCGGATGATCCGCAGGCCGTGAAGCGGTGTGAAGTACGACGCCTCACGCTGGTATTGCGGGACGGTGAAGGCGAACCAGCCCACCTGGCGCCGGGCTTTGGCGTTCAGCGCGTTGACGAGTCGGACCTGCGTCTCGAGCGACGCGGGCTGCTTGAAGTGCCGGTGCTTGTAGTCGCCGTAGCACAGGTGCAGGCCCACGGGCACGTCGACCGGCACGCGGTCGACCAGCCGAGCCAGGCGCTCCACGATCGATTCGAAGGTCTGCTGTGGCGTCGCGCCAAAGCCACTCTCCAGGATCCCGAATTCGACCGCCACGTCCCATTGCACCGCCAGCTGGTCGTGCGGTATCTGGGTGAGCACCTGATCCAGGTCGGCCAGCAGCGCGTCTTCGTAGGAGGCCTCCAGCGCGTCCTGGTCTTCGTCGACGACCCAGGCGTTGATCGAGGCAAGCGGTGTCGGGTACTCAACCTGGAAGCGGACTCCCGCTGGAATGACCCCCTCGTCCTGGAGGCGGCGGTAGATCCGGTGGGAGGCCAGGTAGGCGTCCGCGTAGCCGAGGTTCGGCCAGTTGACCGACTCCGGGCTCACGCCATTGGTCAGGCGGACCTTGGGCATCTCCTTGTAGCCGGGCGCGTCCAGGTCCTGCGGAGCGGCCTGCTCGAGCCCGGGGGTCTGCCAGAACTTCTGGAGCTGGAAGAAGATCCAGTTGGCGCGGTCACCCGTCTCGCCGTCTGGAATTCGACGGACGCCGTGCGGGACACGGGCCGAGATCTCGCGAAAGACGGTCTCGGCATCGGCCAGGTTGACGCCGCCGTTGAAGTGGACACCGGTGGGTGGCATGGAGTCGCTCCTTTCACCTGCGACTGCGCGACAAACAGCGAGGTGAGAAGCGGTGCCGGGTGCTCATCTCCTCCACCTCCTATCGGTCCTGGCTGGGGCACCGCATCCGTCGTGAGGGCGACGGGTCGGTTGCCGGGCCGTCATCGAGCCAGGGCTCTCAGGCCACTCGTGATAGGTGCCGCGCGGAGCGGCCCGGCCAGTCTAGCAGGCTATCTGGCGCCGGCAACGGGAGTACCCTGACGCCATGCGCCGAGCGTCACGCGATGCCAGCGGACCGCTGCCATCTCATCCTGCGGAAGGGGTGCTGATCGGTGGCATCCTCGGCGGGCTCCACCACCTCCTCCTCAAACGGCCGCGTCCTGTCACCCAGATCGAGGAGCCCTATTCCGAGCCTTGGGCGACGCTTAACGGGATCTCCGTGGAGGGGATGGATGAGCGGATCGAGCGTCCCGAGCCGCCGGATCGGAGCGGCGCCCGCCTCTGACCTCAATCAGCCGGTGGGGATGCGGTCGCGGCGGATGAACAGCAACACCAGCCCTGAGGCGGCGGCGACGCCCGCGCCTCCGAACACGATCACGCTCCCCCATCGGACCGTGGCGGGGTGGATCAGGCCGGGCGCCAGGACCTGGAAGGCCGCAATCGAACCGATGACGCCGATGATCGACAGCGCGATGCCGAAGATGAATGCCCAGACCTCGCGGCCGCGCATGCCCTCGATGACCTCGCCCGCCGCGAACCCGCAGGCGACCAGGCCGAACCCGAGTGCGCCGGTCACCAGCAGGGCTCCCACGTTGGTCACGCCGCCGAACACCTCGAGGGCCAGAAGACCCAGCACACCAAGACCAGCCCGGCGCCACGCCTTGGCATACCCGCGAAAGATGATGACCGGAAATGCCACGATGAGGTCCGGCACGATCTCGGGTGTCTCGGCGCGCGCGGCCAAGGCCTTGCGCTGCTCGGCAGCCTCCACCTCGGTGAGCCCGCGCGCCGTTTTGCATCGGTAGCACTCAGGATCCTGCGGTCGGTTGGACTTCCAGCAGACCGGGCAGGTCCATCCGTCGGCGAAGACCATTCGCCTCCCTCCGTCATGAGCCGCGTTGGCCGCCGATTATCGCGCTCCGCGCCACCCACAGGCATGCATCCGGAGGCGGACAGGGCGACGCCCGGTCGCGCTTGGCACACCGTCTGCTCCGCTGAGGACCGGCCGGTGCATGCCCATCTTCTGCCCGGCTGGGCGACGCACCGGAGCGGCACCTGGACGAAGGATGGGCATGCGTGAGGGCTCGAGCCCAATGCGGCATCGCGGCGCCATCGCGATTCCTGGCGACTCTCGGGGCGCGTGATAGAACCCGCGCGGAGCGGCGCGCGACCCGTCTCCTGTGCCACGGTCCTGGTCCTGAGCCTGTCTTCGGCATGCGGCTCGCCGGCCAGCACGGGGCCATCCGCAAGCCAGTACACCGATACCGCCGCCCTGCGCGACCTCGAGCGCCCGGTGCTCAGCGAGATCAAGGCGGCGACCACCAGGCTGGCTGCGAGCGACCTCGCAGGGGCTGCCGACCAGCTGACGGCCATCGGTCAGGACGGCAGGAAGATCCTCGACTGGCTCGACGCCCACACCACGTTCGCGCAGGCGAACAGTGCCGCCACGGACTGCCTGCGGGAGACGATGACCGACCTGGGTGACCAGGCCGAGAGCCTCGTTCCCCATCTCCGCGCGAGCGACGCGACCACCGATCAGCTCAACAAGGTCCGTCTCGACCTCGGCGAGGCGGGCAACTGCCTGCAATCCGGGGACTGAGCGACCAGGAGCTCAAGCACGGTGAGGAGCAAGGCGACCCATAACGGCGCAGGCGCCATCGGTCTGGTTGTCGCACTCGTGGCGGCGACCAGCCTCCTGGTGGCGCCCATGGCCAGCGGCGCAGCCACCTTCGGCGCGCCATTCCAGCTGAACAACCCCACGCATCCGTTCGTGTTCGGGGTTCAGGACGTGGAGCCCAGCGTTCGCGTCGACACCCTGGGCAACGTTTTCCCGGGCGCCATTCGCGGCGTGCCGGCAGGCGTCGATGTCTGGCGCGTGTTCGCGCCCTACGACAGCACCCACTACGAGTACCTCGGTCAGCCGGATGCGCCGACGCTTCCCGGCGTCGGTCCTGGGCAGGACACCGACCCGGGCGTTGGGCTGGGCGGCGGTGACATCGATCTCGCCAGCAGCTGCGGAACCAACACCCTCAACGTCTCGAGCCTGATGCTGTCGAGCACGAACAACTTCCGCTCAACAGACCAGGGGCACACCTTCAGTGCGACCGTCCCCTCATCGGCGAACTACGCGGGCGTGGACCGGCAGTGGTACGACAACGATGGGCCGTCGACCATCTACCAGAGCGTGCACGAGGTCGCGGCCGGGAACACGATCGTGATCACGCGATCGACTGACGGCGGCCTCACCTGGGCGCCGGTGCCCGGGCAGGTCATCAACCCTGCGCAGCCCGACGCGTACGGCGCGGCTCTGCCCCTGAACAACAAGCTCGGCAACATCGTTGTCGACCAGCATCGGCATTACCTCTACCAGATCTATTCCGCGGGAGCCACGGCGCAGGACAACGTCAACGGCTATGCCTTGCACGCGGTCTGGATGGCCGTCTCGACGGATGAGGGCCTGACCTGGACGGACCACCTGATCTATGCCCACCCGTCCACCTCCATGCGGACCGACAACGTCTTCCCCGCAGTCGCGGTGGATGACGCCGGCAACGTCTATGCAGTCTGGAGCCTGCTCGACTCGAACGACGCGACCAACCACCCCGGCACCTTCTTCAGCTACTCGACCGATTTCGGTTCGAGCTGGCATGCGCCGGTGAAGGTCAACGCCGGGTCGCAGAAGACGACCCTGTTCCCGTGGATCGATGCCGCGGGGGATGGCGGTGTCGACATCGTCTACTACGGCACGACCTCCAACGTGAACGACATGCCCGCGGTGTGGAACGTGTTCATGGCGCAGTCGCTGAAGGCCCATAGCGGCGTGCCGAAGTTCACAAACACACAGGTCACCGGGCTGAGCGCGTCCAATCCGCCCATCCACCAGGGGAACATCAGCACCGGTGGGCTGCAGCCCACCGGTGCGGCGGATCGCTCGCTAGCGGATCTTTTCCAGGTGGCGATCGACTACCACGGCCTGGCCAACATCAGCTGGACCTCCGACTGGTACGACCGCGCTGATCCCGGGAACACCTTCGACGGGCTCGCCTGGTTCGTGCACCAGACGAAAGGAGCGATCTCTGGCGTGCCAAACGACGGCTGCCACACGTAGAGCCCTGGCCAACGGAGCCTGAGGGCGGCGAGACCGCGACGAAACTCGGACCGAACCCGCGTTCAAACCCTGAGCACGAGCACATCGGTTGGCTCGGACTTGCCTTTGAGCGGCAGCGACCGTCGCTCGAGACCGGCCTCGGCCAGCCTGGCGCTCGCCGCGGCGGCGAGCGTGACGAGGATCTCACCTGCGGCCGCCGTCGAAGCGAGGCGGGCCGTGATGTTGACCTCGTCGCCCATGGCCGTCAGCTCCGTGTCTGCACCCGTCCCGACCGAGCCCACGTACGCCACGCCAGTGTTGATGCCAACGCCGACGGGGATCCATGGACCGCCCGGATCCGCGTGGCCGGTCTCATGCAGCAGCTGCTGCGCCGACTCGACCGCGTGGCGCGCATGGAACTCCGTGGCCATCGCCGGAACGAACACTCCGATGACCTCGTCACCCACGAATTTGTCGACATACGCGTCGTGGTCGACCAGGATCGTGGTCGCCGTGTCGTAGAAGCGGCCCATGAGGCGGTTGAACTCCTTCGGCCGCAAGTGCTCGGCCATCGCCGTTGAGCCACGAACGTCGGCGAAAAGCAGCGAGCATTCGACCTCCGCACCACCGTGGAAGGTCTGCAGCATCCTGAAGCACCCCGAGCAGTACTTGGGATTCTTTGGCCATCGGCCATGGCCCAAGAGCGGCATGATCAGGCCCCCCGGCCCGGCGAATGGGGCCGCGCAGAACTTGCATCTGGGCGGGCTTGGGATCCGGGCGAAGATTTGCCGCTGGCGGCGCTTCGGGTGCGGGTAGGTGAGCTCCCTTCGCCAGATCTCCTCGACCGATGGCGCGGAGGCCGACCGTGGAGCGCCCTCCCGCCTTCTCATGGCTCCGGGCTGGCCTTCCCCTCAGCGTCGCGGGGTGTGCGCTTCGACATCGGGCGCTCCTTTAGAAGCGCCTCCCATTGTCAGAGGGCGTGCAAGGCGGTCGAGAGCCTAGTCTGCCGATGGCTCCAACTCGCCAGGTGGGAGGGTCGGGGCCATGGCCGGCTGGGACGATGCCACGTGCATCCGCGTCGCGGGCATGAGCACGAGCACCACGAGCGCGGCAAGCAGCGCCGTCCCGATGCCAAGCACGAAGGTCGAGGCAGTGGCGATCGAGAAGGCCTCATGGATGCCGCGCACGATCGCCGGTATCAGTGGCTGCACCTGGGCACGGGCCTGCTCAGGGATGCTGGCGAGGATGCTCGCTCCCAGGTTCCCCACGCCACCGAAGTTGTTCAGCGCTGACCCGCCACCCTGCGCAAACCGCGCCGCGAAATCAGCGGGCACGCCCGCGGCCTGGATCTGCTTGGGCATCTCCTCGAGCAGCACCGATCCGAAGATGGATCCGGTGATCGCCAGCCCAACTGTGCCCCCCACCTGCTGGAAGAGCGTGAGGCTGCTCGTGCCGGTCCCAAGCTCACGCGGCGGCACGTTGTTCTGGACGACGAGCGTGAAGATCGCGAAGGCCGGCCCGACCCCCACACCGGCGATCGCCATCCAGAGCCAGATGAGTGGCGCCGGGGTATCAGGGCGCAGGTTGGTGAGCAGGAAGAGACCCACCGCGGAGACGACCAGCGAGCTCACCATGATCGCCTTGAAGCGGCCGGTGCGGGCGACGATCTGG
Source organism: Chloroflexota bacterium (assembly GCA_005879815.1). Lineage (GTDB taxonomy): Bacteria > Chloroflexota > Limnocylindria > QHBO01 > QHBO01 > CF-82. The sequence goes on along the minus strand of VBKA01000052.1, from coordinate 24,441 downwards.
CCGGTCGTGATGGCCGATACGATCAGGCCCAGGAGCAGTGGCAGGATCTGGTAACCGGAGATGGTGGCTGAGCTGCCCTGGACGACCTGGTACCAACGCGGCAGGAAGACGACCGCCGCGAAGAAGCCCATGATCGCCAGGAACATGGCCGCCACGCTTGCCGTGAAGGCGGGAATCCGGAAGAGGTGGAGCGGGACGATTGGCTCCTTTGCACGCGACTCGACCCAGACGAACACCGCCGCCAGGACCAGGCCGACCGCAATGAAGCCGCCGACGTCGCCATCGGTCCATTGACCGAACTGCTTGTTGGTCAGACCGATGAGGATCGGCACCAGGGCCGCTACGAAGAAGGCCGCCCCGAGGTAGTCGATGCTGCGCGTCGCGCTCTCGTCACGATGCGTGGGCAGGATGCGGTAGATCACGTACAGCACCACTACACCAATGGGCAGGTTGACGAAGAAGATCCAGTGCCAGCCGATGTTGTCGGTGATCAGGCCACCGATGGCCGGACCGATGATCGAGCTCAGCCCGAAGACCGCGCCGAAGAAGCCCAGGTACTTGCCCCGCTCTGACGGCGAGAAGATGTCGCCGATGATGGCGATCGAGATTGGGAAGAGCGCTCCCGCACCCAGTCCCTGGAGGCCGCGGAAGGCGATGAACTGTCCCATCGTCTGCGAGATGCCCGAGAGCAGCGAGCCAACCAGGAAAATGCCTACGCGCCGCCCAAAGATATCCGACAGCTTGCCGTAGAGGGGGCCGCTGATGGTGGCGGTCACGAGGTAGCTGGTGAAGGGCCAGATGTAGACGTCATTCCCCCGCAGGTCGGTCACGATCCGCGGGAGCGCGGTGCCGACCACGGTCTGGTCGAGGGCCGCCAGGAAGATCCCGGCCAGCACGGCGACAAGGATCTCCATGCGTTCGCGTTGTGGCAGCTCGATTGGCGCTCGGTCGTTGGCGTGGGCGTCGTGGTTGCGAAGGGGCGCAGCGGTCATAGGGGAGGGTCTCCGGTGGGGCTCGGTAAGGGAATCGGTAGGCCCCCAGGCTAGGGGCCAATCTTGCCAGGTTTAGTCAGGATCTCGGGACGGGAAGCTCAGCGTTCGGGACTCGCCGTTGCCGACGACTTTGCGAAGACTACGACCTCATCCGATTTCATGCAGGCTTCGCAGTTTCAGGAGCCGGCGCCGAGCGCGAGCAGCGCGAAATCTTCAGGCGCCGCTGCGGCTCTCATGGAGCCACGCGATCACCTCGGCGGCACTCCGGGCCGGCGGGAATACCGGGTAGAAGACGTGCGTGACCACACCGTCGTCGATCACCAGCGTGCATCGCCTGAGGAGGGTCATGCCCGCCGCCTCGAAGACGGGGAGTCGCATCGCATCGGTCAGCTGCAGGTGCTCGTCGGAGAGCAGCGCGAACGGCAGCTCCAGACGTTCGGCGGCCTCGCGCTGGTAGTCGGTCGTCTGCGTCGAGAGCCCGAACACATCCGCGACGCCCAGGGCCTTCAGGTCCGCGAAGTGGTCGCGGAACGCGCACGCCTGCGGCGTGCAGCCGCGAGCCCCCGGAATGAGGTCCCAGCCATCGGGGTTGGGAACACCCGGCCGGCCCGTGCGTGGATAGGCGTACACGATCGAGCGTCCAGGGAGGCGCGAGAGGTCCACGGTGCTGCCGTCGGTCGCCGGAAGCGGCACGGATGGCACGCGCGCGCCGGTCAGGTGGCGCGTCGCGCCGTCGTCAACCGGAGCTGGGATCGTCGACCAATCCGGCGTGTCCACGCTTCCGCTCATCGGCTCACTCCGCGATGCGGTCCTGGGTGCGATCGAAGAGCTTGGCGACCAGCGCGGTCCAGCCGGTCTGGTGGCTGGCGCCGAGGCCCGCCCCACTGTCGCCATTGAAATATTCGTAGAAGAGGAGCCTGTCCGAAGAGCCATCCGCGCCCGGCAGGTGCCGTCCACCATAGAGTGGTCGCCTGCCCGAGGCGTCGGCCAGGAAGATGCGTTCGAGCCGTCTCGAGATGTCGGCCGCGACCTCGTCCAGGTCCCGGACCTGACCTGAACCGACAGGGTGCTCAACGCGGAAGTCATCGCCGTAGAAGTGGTGGAACTTCTGGAGCGCCTCGACGATCAGGAAATTGATGGGAAACCAGATGGGGCCGCGCCAGTTCGAGTTGCCGCCGAAGAGCGCCGTCTCCGACTCCGCCGGCTCGTAGTTGACACGGTATTCCCGACCATCGATGGCGAGCACGTACGGATGATCGAGGTGGTAGCGGCTCACCGAGCGCACGCCGTAGTCGGACAGGAACTCGGCCGGGTCGAGCATGCGCGCCAGGATCTGCTTCATCCGATGCCCGTGGACCAGCGCGAGCAGCCGCCGCTTGCGCATCCCCTCCTCCTCCCAGGATGCGACCAGGCTCGCCAGCCCGGGACGGTTGCGCAGGAACCAGCGCATGTGCCGTCGGAAGTCGGGAAGCGCGTCCAGCAGGTCCGGTTCGAGCGTCTCGACGGCCAGCAGCGGGATCAGCCCAACCATGGACCGGACGCGCAAGGGGATCTTCGAGTCATCGGGCAGGTGGAGGACGTCGTAGAAGAAGCCGTCATCGTCGTTCCACAGGGGGATGCCCTCGCCGCCGAGGTCGTTCAAGGCCCCGGCGATGTACAGGAAGTGCTCGAAGAACTTGGTGGCCACGTCCTCGTAGGCGACGTTCTCGCGGGCGAGCTCCAACGCGATGGCCAGCATCTCGAGGCAGTACATCCCCATCCAGGCGGTGCCGTCGGCCTGGGCAAGGTGACCTCCGCCCGGCAGCGTGGCCGAGCGGTCGAAGACGCCGATGTTGTCGAGGCCCAGGAACCCGCCCTGGAAAACGTTGTGCCCCTCGCGGTCCTTGCGGTTGACCCACCACGTGAAGTTGAGCAGCAGCTTGTGGAAGACCCGCTCCAGGAATGCGCGATCGGCGTGCCCGCTCACCCGACGGTCGATCTTGTACACACGCCACGCCGCCCAGGCGTGGACCGGAGGGTTGACGTCGCTGAAGTTCCATTCGTAGGCCGGCAGCTGCCCATTGGGATGCATGTACCACTCGCGGGTCATGAGCAGCAGCTGGGCCTTGGCGAAGCCCGGATCGATCAGGGCCAGCGGGATCGTGTGGAAGGCGAGGTCCCAGGCCGCGAACCAGGGGTACTCCCATGGATCGGGCATCGAGAGCACCTCAGCGGTGTTCAGCTCGCGCCAGTCCGCGTTGCGACCGGTCTCGCGCTGGGCAGGGGGCACCGGCTCCGCAGGATCCCCATCGAGCCACTGCGCGACGTCGAAGTGGTAGTACTGCTTGCTCCACACCAGGCCGGCGAAGGCCTGGCGCTGCACCAACCGTGCACCCTCGCTCAGGCCCGATGCCGCCGTCGCGGCGTAGAACGCGTCCGCTTCGGCCCTGCGCTCCGCAACGATGGCGTCCACCTCCTCGACCGATGCGGGCGCCTCTTTGGTCAGCCTGGCGCGAACCAGCTGGGTTGCTCCGGCTGCCAGGCTGAAGGCGTAGTGCGCGGCTGCCTTGGTCGCCGCATAGTCCTGGGACGCGAGCCCGGAGCGATCACCGGAGACGATGGCCGCGTGGAAGGCATCCTTGACGTAGGGGCTCCGTGACGGCGAGGCCCAAAGGCGGTCGGCGTTCGTCTCGTTGTCGGTGAGCAGCAGCTCGGGCTGGTCTTCGAGCACGAGCCAATGGACTCCGAGCCGGTGGTGCTCCGAGCGCAGCGCCGCTCCCCCGGCCGGCGTCGCAGCGACGCGGATCTCGGGCCGACGGTCGTCCCGCCCCCAGGCCCAGGTGTTGCGGAACCAGAGGGTGGGCAGCAGCCGCAGTGAGGCGGCGTCCGGTCCCCGGTTGCTCATCCCGATGCGGACCGCGATGTCCTCGGGTCCGGCCTTGGCGTATTCGACCTCGACCTCGAAGTAGCGGTCCTCCTCGAAGGCCCCTGTATCGGCCAGCTCGTATTCCGGATCGGCTCGACCGCGCCGTCCGTTCTCGGCCACCAGGTCGTCGTACGGGAAGGCCCGCTGAGGGTAGAGATAGACGGCCCGCAGGTAGCTCGCCGTGGGCGTCGCATCCAGGTAGTGGTAGACCTCCTTGACGTCCTCGCCGTGATTCCCCTGCGGGCCGCTGAGCCCAAAGAGGCGCTCCTTGAGGATCGGATCCGCCTCGTTCCACAGCGCCAGGGCGAAGCACAGCCGCCCGCGGTCGTCGCAGATCCCCAGCAGCCCGTCCTCGCCCCAACGATAGGCTCGCGACCGGGCGTGGTCGTGAGGCAGGTAATCCCACGCGCTGCCGTCGGCGGAGTAGTCTTCGCGAACCGCGGCCCCCACCGATACCAGCCCGGCTCGTTTTCGTGCGCGGCGCGCACGCGCCGCCGCTCCGCCTCTGCTCGCTGCCCGGTGGCGTCAGGCATCGGTCGGGCCATCCCTCACTCAGAGACCTGGACGTACACCTTGATCGCGTCGCGGTCGTTGGTGAGGCGATCCAGCATCTCGCGATACCCCTCGAGACCGTCGATGCGCGTCGTGAGCAGCGCACCCAGCCATGCCGGGAAGAACGCCTCCGCCCGGAGCATGTCGCCCACACCCGCAACGTAATCCTCGCGCGCCGCGTTGACGGTGCCCACCATCACCTTGTTGCCCAGCACGAATCCCTGGTTGATCCGATCGGTGGGAACCTCGATGCGGCGATCCCCGCCCGTCACGCTGGCCAGCACCAGCACGCCATTCTTGCCAAGCGCCACGGCGGCCTCGAAGGCCAACGGGCTGAAGCCGGTCGCGTCGAGGATGATGTCGAACGGGCCATGCCGCTCGGCGACCCGCGCGACGGTCGTGCCATTCGAGCTCACGTAGGTCGCGCCCAGGCGTTCGACCAGCTCCGAGTTCCGGTATGGCGCCGGGCGGCGGGAGTAGCAGACGACGTCGAGGCCGCGGAGCCGCAGCTGCAGCGTCGCCAGGAGGCCGATCGTCCCCGCTCCCAGGACGGCCGCGCGGAGCGGCCGCCAGATGCGCAGGCGCCGCTGGATCTCGAAGGCCTGCCTGATCCCCTTCTCGGCCACGCTCATCGGCTCGAGCAGGACGCCCACGTCGGTCAGCGCGGGAGGCATCGGCACCAGGTAGGTTGCATCCTCGGCGTAGAACTCGGCGAGATAGCCGTGCAGGTGGCTGATGCCGCGCTCGAAGTAGACCTCGTCGGTGGTCATGTCCTGCAAGCCGATGCGGTCGTAGACGCTGCTGCCGGGCCTGCGCACGGTGGCCACCACCAGGGCACCCGGCCGGAGGTCGGCGGGTACCCCGTCTCCCGCCTCCACGACGCGCCCGATGTTCTCGTGACCGATGATCAGGAAGTCATCGCCCTTAGGCGCATCCCCGTAAAGCCCTTCGCTGATCTCCTTGTCGGTGCCGTCGACTCCCACCCGCAGGACCTCGACGAGCACGCCGCGCCCATCCGGGATGGCGCCGGGGTCAGGACGAGCGACCTCGCGCAGCTCGATCGAGTCGGCCTTTCGCGGCCGGACCGCGACTGCCTTCATCGCGGATGGAGCAAGGCCCTGGCCGGCGCACCATCGCAGCCGACGATGCGCAGCGGCAGGCAGACGAGATCGTACGGACCGGGCTCGATCTCCCGCAGGTCGATTCCCTCGAGGATGACGACCCCTGCCTTCAGAAATGCGTGATGGGTGGGAGCGGCCTTGCCGTGCGGTGCGATCGAGAGGTAGTCGGCGCCCACCAGCGCGATGCCGCGGGCAACCAAGGCGCGGGCGGCGGCATCGGTCAGGCCGATGTAGTCGTCAGAAAATCCCTCGCGCGCCCAGAGAGCCGAGTTGGGCGTCTTGAAGAGCAGGCGCGACTCGGTGGCAGGGATGACGAGGCCTTGCAGGGCTCCCTCATCGATGTCGCCGGCGAGATGCGTGCCGTCGACCACCCATGCGGGACCGATGAGCGCCTCGAGCGGCAGGGCCTCGGCGCCGGCGGCACCCTCGATGAAATGGACCGGCGCGTCGACATGGGTGCCGGTGTGCGCTCCCATGTCCAGCCTCGTGACGTTGCACGAAGCCCCGCTGGCGATCGCCTGGGCGAGGTCGATCCTGACCGGTGGATCGCCGGGGAAGACCGCCATCCCTGGGCGGATCGGGACGGTCAAGTCGACCCAGCCAGTTCCCCCAGGATCCGGGTAGGCGTTCATCGCGTCAGGGTAGCGGTCCGCGAAAGTCGAAGAGCACCCTACGGCTGGACGCATCGCGGAACGTGAAGATGAGCTCCCGGCAGCTGCCCGCCCAGGACGCTTCGGTCTTCCAGATGTACGTGTAGGAATGGTTCGTCGGGTAGTAGGCGAAGGATGAACTCGTGGCATCGACCGCAGCCTGGACGTCAGCGGGTCCCGGCGCCCCGTTCTCGCACGGGTAATACCTGGAGGCCGGCGAGCCATCCGCGAGCAGGTCATACCCCTCGAATCCGCCCAAGCCGAACGTAAACCGGATCGCCGTGCCGGCCACGGCGCGATTCAGGAACGGAACTGGGACCTGCGCCTGGAAGCCCTCGAAGCGGTCTGCAAGGGTCCGTCGGTCGCCGACGCTGAATATCCCCGCCCCGACCAGGATGGCCACGATGGCCGCCAGCGCGACAGCGCCCGCGAGCCAGGGCGAATCGGTCAGGCGGCGCTCCCCGGGGCGGGGCCTTGGCGGATAGGCGGCGTAGCGCCGAGGTCGTCGCTCTGGAGCCCATTCTGTAGAGGACCCAACGGAGTCCGAACGAACGCCAGCAGACGCCGGAGTCCAATGAGCGCCGGCGGCCACGACCGGCTGGCCGCGGTCCCATGCCGCGCGCTTGTCCGGATCCGACAGGATCTCCCACGCCGCGTTGACCTCCCGCATGCGATCGCCGGTCGCGTCGCCGCGGAGGTCGGGGTGAAGCTCCTTGGCCAACCGGTGGTACGCACGCGCGACCTGCGCGGGAGAGGCGCCCCGACCCACGCGCAGGGTCGCGTACGGATCGATGGGAGTCCGGGTCATGCGGATGGTGTCGGGGGCGGGCGAACTGCGTCAGCCGCCGAACCAGCGCTGAAGCCGCTCCGTTTCGAAGCGAACCTTCTCCTCACGCTGCGCTTGAGACGGCATGGTCAGCTCGATGGCCGGAGGATCGGCATAGAAATCGCCACGGATCGTGCTCGCCTCGCCTCCCCCCATCTCGACGAAGCATGCTCCGGTGCCGTCGAACGTCGTGTGGGGCTCCTCGCCCCGGAACGTCGCGGCGATCCGGGATGCCACGGCTCTGCCCTCGCGCTCGGCGAATAGACCGGCCTTTGGCAGCGGGAGTCCATTCGCGAGCGGAATGCCCGTGCAGTCGCCAATGGCGTAGATACCGGGATGGCCGGTCTCCAGGGTGGCACGATCGACGCCGACCCAGCTGCCCGGCTTCGCCAGCCCGGATTCCACCAGGACCGCGGGCGCCCGATGAGGCGGCACCGCCAGCAGCAGGTCGAATCCAATCTGCTCGCTTTCGGCGAAGCGCACCGCTCCGTCCGTCACGGCCCGTGCCTGCCGCCCTGCAAGATATGGAACGCCGCGCTCGTCAAGGCGACCGTCGAGAAGCGCGCAGCCGGCAGCCCCGAGCACGGGCAGCACGATGGGCGCGGGTCCGAAGACACTCACCTGGGCGTCGATCCCACGCGCGACGAAATGGTCCCGTAGCAGGAGCGCGAGCTCGAAGGGAGCCGGCGGACAGGTGTACGGCGAGCCGAAAATGCCGATCACCACGCGGCCCCCGGGGAAGTCCTGGATGGCCTGCGTGGCAGCGGGAAGGTCCTCCAGGCTCCAGGCACTCCACGCGTATTCGACGAGGCCGGGAACCGCGCTCGGCTCATGCATGGCGCCGAGTGCAATGACCACCGCATCGGCCTCAAAGCGGTCGTCGTCGACCATCACCGCACGCGACCCTAGCTCGAGCGCCCGGACCTCCCCCCGAATCACCCGTATTCCTCGCCCGGCCAGCCGCGAGAGGGGGCGCGCACCCTCGGCGAGCGGCGAGGCACCGATCAGGTGCCAGGTCTTTCGGGTACCCATCACGAATTCGTCGCGACGGTCGACGAGGATTACTTCGTCGGACCTATCAAGCTGGTCCCGTAGAGCGACGGCGGCTGCTATCCCGCCGAAACCGGCGCCCAGGACCAGCGCGCGCGCCATCGGGGCAGGGTACCAGCGTCGGGCAGCGCAATCGCGCGGAGCAGCCACGTAGACTTGGATCGATGGCGAATCCGGCTTCCAACCCTCACGATCCGGGCCCTCAAGCCTCCGCCGAGCGAGGCGAAGCCGCAGCCGACTCCGCACGCAAGCCAATGCGCCTGGGGAGGGCCAGCGTGCGCATCGGTACCGCCAGCTGGACGGACCCGACCATGGTGGCGCCGGGGGTCTTCTATCCGCCGGATGCGAAGAATGCCGAGGACCGCCTCAACTACTACGCCGACCAGTTCCCGGTGGTGGAGGTGGACTCCACCTACTACGCGCTTCCAGTGCGTCGCATGGGCGAGCTGTGGCTGGAGCGCACGCCCCCTGACTTCACCTTCGACATCAAGGCCCACGCGCTGATGACCGGCCAGCCGTCGGAGGTGAAGCGGCTGCCCAAGGAGATTCGCGAGGAGCTGCCCATCGAGCTCCAGGACAAAGCCCGGATTTATGGGCGAGACCTGCCCAAGGAGCTGTACGACGCGATCTGGGCCCAGTTCCTGGACGGGGTGGCGCCGCTCCATTCCGCCGGCAAATTGGGCGCTATCTTCCTGCAGTTTCCCAAGTGGGTCTTCCCCTCCAACGAGGCGCGCGACGCGATCGTGGAGGCGAAGGAACGTCTTGCGGATGTGCCGATGGCCGTCGAGTTCCGAGCCGCGTCGTGGTTCAACGACAAGAACGCCGGGCGCACGCTTGACTTCCTCGACAAGTACCAGATTCCGTTCGTCATGGTCGACGCGCCGCAGGGCATGCGCTCGTCCGTTCCACCGATTGTGGCGGTCACCTCACCTCAGCTGGCGGTGATTCGTTTCCATGGGCGCCGCGCCGAGACCTGGGAGGCCAAGGGGATCCCGGTGGTCGAGCGCTTCCGGTACCTCTACTCGCAGCCGGAGCTGGAGGAGTGGGTGCCGCGCGTCGAGGAGGCAGCCGGCAAGACGAAGGAGATCCACCTGCTGATGAACAACTGCTACGCGAACTACGGGACGACCAACGCCCGGGAGATCGCGGCGCTGCTGGCCAAGGAGGCGCCCAAGCTCGCCGCTCAAGCCTGAGGTTCGATGACCCCGGGCGGCGCCACGAGCCCCTCCGCGCGGCGCCGAAGCGTCGCTGCGTAGGTCCGATTCGCACGCCGTTCCGTGTGATCGGCCAGATCCTCGATAACGCGGCGCGCCTCGCTCAGCCGGCCAGACCAGCGCAAAACGTCGGCCAGCGTCTCGCGAGCCAGGTCGTACTGGCTGAAGAACTCGTGTGTATCTGCAAGCGCAACGACCTCTCGGGCCAGACGTTCGGCATCCTCGGCCTTCCCCTCGCGCGCCAGGATCCTCGCTCTGAAGGCGGCGAGTGCGACCTGCGTCGCCAGGTCATCTGCTGCCCCGGTCTCTACCGCAACCTTCGCTGCCTCGCGTGCCTCCTCAACCCGGTCCTCGTCGAGCAGCCGGAGCGCGAGCTCGCCGGCGACGGTGGACAGGTAAGCCCGCTCGCCAAGCTCCTGCAGGGCCTGGAACTCTTCGCGGAGGAGCCGGAGTGATTCTTCACGATGACCGAACCACTCCTCGATGTGCCGGTCGCCGGCGCCCGAGGCAAGCATCAACTTCATGCCCATGTCAGCCATGATGGCCCGACCGCGACGGTTCATCTCGATTGCCTGGTCGTACTCCCCGTCCTCGGCTAACGCGTGGGCAATCGTTCTCAACACGACCGCCTCCAGCACGAGGTGGCCATGCTTTCGTGCGAATTCGAGGGTCTCATAGGTTTCTCGATCATCGCGTTTGGTTCGGTGGGTCTGGACCAGCGATGACACCAGCTTCTCGCCCCGCAGGCGAGACTCCAGCGGGATGTCATCCGCTGCCTGCGCCAATGGCAGCGCTTCCTCCGCCAGCTGGACCCCCATGCTTAGGTGTCCACGAAACCACTCCAGCTGGATCTTAGCGAGCAGGGCTCGCGCGATCCCGCCTGGCTCGCCAAGCCGGCGCCGAATGGCCAATGCCTCCTCGACGCGTGGCTCCACGTCGGCCGCCGCCCACCCGAGCCAGAAGAGCAGCTCGACCGTCTCGAGAGCCCTGGCTCGAGCGGCATCATCGGCCGCGGGTGAGGCCAGCACCTCCTCGACGGTCGCGTACGCGTCCTGCAGCCTGGCCAGCTCAGCCAAGGGCTCGGTCAGCTTGACCAGCAATCCCGGGCGACCCGGGTCGTCTTTCGGCAGCAACGCCAATGCCCGTTCGAGGAGCCGCGCCGTGGCCGCCATGTCGCCAACCGCCTGCGATCGATCGACTGCGGCGGCGAAGTGCGTCACCGCGCGCCGCGCCAAGGCTGCGGCGGCCTCGGAGGCGCCGCCAACCGAGCGCCGGTACAGGCATGCCTGCTCGAGGTGATGGGCTACGACCTCATGCAGCTCAGTCATCCGGTGCGGGAGCGCGTGCTCCATCCAGTCGGCAAAGACCTCGTGGAGGTGCGCCCGCTCGTGCTTCGGCAAGGCCTCGTAGGCCGCATCGCGAACCAGCTGGTGGCGGAACCGGAACCGCATCTCCTCGTCGAGCGCGTCCAGGTCCGCGGCCGCTTGCTCGTCGAGGCGGACAAGCTCCTTGCGAACGAGGGCCATCAACCGCATCAGCGACGTCTCGCGCTCTGTTTCCGGGCTGAGCTGCGCGACCTCGGAGGCACCGAATCGCTTGCCCACGACTGATGCGCGACCAAGCGTGGCCCGCTCATCGGCGGGGAGGTGGTCCAAGCGTGCCGCGAGCAGCAGCTCGATGGTGGGAGGGACCGCGATCTCGCTCGGTGTGCGCGTAACGCGGAATGCATCGCCATCTCGCTCGAGAACCCCATCGTCCACGAGCATGGCGAGCAGCTCTTCGACGAAGAACGGATTCCCCTCGGCCGCGTCCTCGATCTTGCGCGCCAGGTCCACCGGCAGCGGTCGCGAGCCCACCAGGTTGGTGAGGATCTCGTCGACCGCGGCGTCGTCGAGGGGCTCCAGTAGGAGCGTCGTGGCGTTGAGCTTTCCGCCGCCCCACGTCGGTCGTGCTTCGAGAAGCTCGGGCCGTGCGATCGCGAGCAGCAAGATCGGCGCCTCGCGCGACCAGTCGGTGATGTGCTCGAGGAGGTCCAGGAAGGTGGGCGTGCCCCACTGCACGTCGTCGAAGACGGCGACCAGCGGCCGCGCGCGGGCCATAGCCTCGAAGAGCCGGCGGATGGCCCAGAAGGTCTCCTGGCCCCCAGCGGTGGCGGATTCGTCGGAAACCAGACCGATGGCGCCGGCCACCCGGCGGGCGATGACACCTGCCTGCGGAACGTTTCCGGCGAGCGACTGCACTCGATCCGTGGCTTGATCCACGGAGTCGTCCGCCTGGATGCCCGCCGCGGCTCGCAGAGCCTCAGACAGGGGCCAGTACGTGATCGCGTCGCCGTACGAGAGACATCGGCCACGAATCACGGTCGCATCGGCGCGCACCCTGCCCAGGAACTCGTGGACGAGGCGCGACTTTCCCACCCCCGCCAGGCCGAGCACGGTCACGAGCTGCGGCGCACGGTCCACCCGGGCTCGCTCCGCGGCATCGGTCAGGATGCGAAGCTGCCGGTCGCGCCCCACCATCGGGCTGTCCATACGGCGCTCCTGGGCGCTAGCGCTCGCATCCACCCCGGTTAGCAGCCAGGCCGGCACCGGCTCGGCCTTGCCCTTCAGGGTGAGCGGCTCCGCTCGCCCAGCGGTCACCGCCTGGCGAACGAGCCGATGTGTCTCCGCGCCAATCAGGACCTGGCCCGGGCCGGCGGCCTGCTCCAGGCGGGCAGCGGTGTTCACGACGTCGCCTGTGGCGAGGGCCTGGCCGGTGGTCGCGTCACCGGCAACGACTTCCCCGGTGTTGATGCCGGTGCGGATCGCGAGCTCCACGCCCCATCGCGCGCCGATGTCGCGGTTCAACGTCTCCAGCGACGTCTGCATGTCGAACGCCGCGCGCACCGCGCGCAGGGCGTCGTCCTCGTGAAGCTGGGGAATCCCGAAGACCGCCATCACCGCGTCGCCGATGAACTTCTCGACGGTCCCTTCGTGGCGCTCGATGGCGACGCGCATCGCGTCGAAATACCGCTGCATTACTTCGCGCAACGCCTCGGGGTCGAGCTGCTCGCCGATGCTCGTGGAGCCGGCCACGTCCGTGAAGAGGACGGTGACGCGCCTTCGAGTCTCGTGTGCCCGTTCAGTAGCCCCTTGAGCTGAGAGCGCGGCCCCGCAGTTCAGGCAGAACCTGGCGCGATCGGGATTCGCTTCGCCGCAGCTCGGGCATGCCGCCATCCGCGGAGTGTACGCGCGGGGTTTTGGTCAACCCGGCAACGTCGGGCGTCCCGTAGTACGGTCTCGACCGATGACCCGGCAATCGACGCGGTGGCGCCCCATCGCCAGCCTCCTCCTGCTCTCTGTCGTGCTTGCCGGGTGCCTGGCTGGACCTTCCGAGCCAGCGTCGCCCGCGCTGCCATCGGTTTCGTCCGTCCCTACGCCGACTCCAACGACCGAGCCCACGCCTACCCCGTCGGCCACGCCCGAGCCCGCGCCGGACCAGGCCAAGGTCCCTGTCTTCCAGGCCGGCGCCATGGCCGCAACGCGCACGACCGTCAGGCTACGCGACCTTCCCGGCACCCAGTGGGGCGTTGCGGCCCTGCTGCCATCAGGAGCCGTCGTCCAGGTCGTGCTCGGCCCGATACGGACCGGCAGGTTTGGCTGGTACCTCGTGCGCGACGCTGACCCGGCCAAGCCGCCCTTCAACGAGGGTTGGCTGGCGGCCGGATTCGCGCCGGACGCCTTCATCGCTCCTGACCCATCCGCCAGGCCGCCTGCGAACGGCCCTGCCTTCGTGGCCGGGTATGCAGGCGTGACGGACGCGGACTTCGGCCCCTTCCGGGTCGAAGGCAACACCGCGTTGCGCTGGGCCCTGGCGCTGCCGATCGCCAAGCCGGCAGGATCGATCTGCCACTTCACCGGCACGCTCACACCTGCCGGCGGCAAGGCGGTGATCTTCCTGAGGACCTCCGCCTCCGATGCTCCCGCGCCCGGCACCGTGCAGCCGTCCTTCTTCGCCCAGCACCCCACGCTGCGCGGCGACCTCTTCCTCCACGTCGACTCCGATTGCAGCTGGGCGGTGTCGGTCGTCCGTCTCCCCCTCTAGGCCGATGCGGGCAGCCGCACCTCGAAACGCGCTCCTCCACCCGGACGATCCGCTGCGCTGATCGAACCGCCGTGGCGTTCGGCGATCCAGGATGCGATCGCCAGACCGAGCCCGAGTCCTCCAGGTGGGGCATCGGACGCTCGCCAGAAGCGCTCGAAGACATGCCCGATGTCGTCGGCCCGGATCCCCCGGCCGGTATCTTCGACCTGGAGGACGGCGGCGCTGCCTTCGCGAGCGACGTGCACGCTGACCTGGGCGGGTCCACCCGCATGCCGGATGGCGTTGTCGACAAGGATCACCGCCAATTGACGCAGGCGCGCGAAGTCGCCGGTGACCTGCGTTGGTTGGCCGTCGAACGCGAGGTTCACGCCGCGCTCGGTGGCAATCGGCGTGAGCTCGCCCAGGGCGGCAGTCGCCGCATCCGCAAGGTCGACGGTGCCCCGTTGGAGCTCGACCACCCCCGAGTCGGCGCGCGCCAGCAGGAGAAGCCCGTCGACGAGCTCGGTCATGTGCACGACCTCGGCGCCCATGTCCTCGAGAGCGGTCCCGACCTTCCCGACTGGCTGGTCGGGGTGACGGTGCAGGTCTTCGAGCGAACCGCGCAGGATGGTGAGTGGCGTCCGCAGCTCATGCGAGGCGTCGGCAGCGAACTCACGCTGGCGCCGGAGTGAATCCCGGATGGGGACCAGTGCCCGCGACGCGTACAGCCAGCCGCCGGCCGATGCCATCCCCACGGCGCCGAGCCCCCCGAATAGCAGTATCAGGAGGAGGGTTCCCAGGGTGCTCTCCTCCGCGTTCCGGAACGCGACGACCTGGATCACGTAGCGGCCGTCGCCAAGGTCGACCGGCTCGGTCAAGACCCTCGCAGAGGCTCCGCTGAGCTGGACCTCGCGCAGCTGCGCATGCCCGGAGGTGCGCGCGCTGGTGATCGCATCGGAGATGGGGAGGCCCTGGGTCGGGGCATCGCGCGGGATGAATGCGACGTTCTGCGGCGTGACGATCACGCCGATCGTGCCTGAGGCCGGCCCGCCGATCGCCAACCCGATGGTGTGATACAGGTCCGGCCCCGGTCCCGGGAAGCCCGGGCGGCTCAACGTCTCGTCGATTTGTCTCGCACGAGCCTGCAGCGCGGCCTCGGTAGATCTCGCCAGGTTTGCGGCGGTGGTTGCGTAGACCGCAACCCCAAGCACGAAAAGGATGGCCAGCGTGATCGCGCCGCTCCAGGCGACGAGCCGCCAGCGAACCCCCCGCAGCAGGCGAATGTCGCCCTCGGCGGCAGACTCGCGTCTCGGTTCGGGGGCGAAGAGCGTCCGGAGCCGGCTCACGGCCGAACCTCCACCCCGGATCCCTCCCTCCGCTCCGGCCGCGATGTGCGCTCCCGCGCCAGCAGACGGTAGCCGACGCCCCGTTCGGTCCTGATCCGGGCGCTGCCCACCGGGCCCAGCTTCTCGCGAAGGAGGTGGACGTAGGCGTCCACGGTGTTCGGAGTGACGGCCACGCCGTAGGGCCACGCGGCGTCGAGCAGCTGGTCGCGGCTGAGCGCCTGGCCCGGATGCCGCAGGAAGCATTCGAGCAGGGAGAACTCCCGCGGCGAGAGGGCTACCACCCGTCCCGCGACGGTGACCTCCCGCATGGCCTCGTCGAGGGTGATCGGTCCATTCACCAGCCTTGCCGTGCGCCGGGTTCCGTTCCGGCCTCGGCGCCCAAGTGCGCGCAGCCGCGCCGATAGCTCCTCGTACGCGAACGGCTTGACCAGATAGTCATCGGCCCCCGAATCCAGGCCTCGCACGCGATCGTCGATCGCGTCGCGCGCCGTGAGCATCAGGATGGGGACCGATGAGCCCCGCGCGCGAAGGTCCTTGGCGACCTCAAGGCCGGATCGGTCTGGCAGACCGATGTCCAGGATGATGGCGTCCAGACCGTCGGCCATCCGAGCGAGCTCGAGCGCGGTGCGCGCGTCCGCGGCTTCCTCAACAACGTGGCGATCGACGCTCAACAGCCGACTCAGGAGCCGGCGGAGTCGGGCGTCATCCTCGACGACGAGCAGGTGCATGGGTCGAACTATCGCAGACCGTCAGTCGGCCGCTTCTCGTCCAGATTCAAGCTCATCATCGCGGAGCGTTGCCGCCATCCCTGAATGGACTCTGAAAGCCCGGCCGACTGCACGACCCCCGCGGCGCAGTTCGCGACATTCGAGCTGTCACGCGGGCGACTAGGCTTCCCCCCGTGCGGAGGGCGCCCTGATGCAGCTGCTGGAAGACGGTCGAACCGTCTATTCGGCGACGGACCTGGTCGGATTTCTCGAGTGCCAGAACCTGACGGTGCTCGAGCGCGCATCGCTTGCGGGTGCGGTCGAACGGCCAACCCGCGACGATCCCGAGCTCGCCATCCTCCAGGAGCGAGGCCTTGAGCACGAGCGGCGGTTCCGCGCCTACCTGCGGGAGCTCGGCCACGAGATCGTCGACGGCCGGTTCGCACCTGACGCGAGCGACGGGGCAAGCCGGCTCGAACACATCGAGCGTGATGCTGCCCGAACGCTCGAACTCATGCAGGAGGGTGCGGACGTCATCTACCAGGCCACGCTCTTCAACGGCACCTGGCTTGGATACGTCGACTTCCTGCGGCGGGTTGATGGCGAGAGCTCCCTGGGCGAGCACCACTACGAGGTGGTTGACACCAAGCTGGCACGCCGCACGAAGGGCGGCGCGCTCCTGCAGATGTGCGTCTACTCGGACCTGCTGGCCAGTATCCAGGGCCGCATGCCGGAGCTGATGCACGTTGCTCTCGGCGGCAGCGGCCACCGGATCGACAGTCATCGGCTCAACGACTACCTCGCCTACTTCCGGAGCGTGAGGGACCGATTCCTGGCGGAGATCGCGAGCAGTGCGGCGGAAGCGTTTCCGCTGGCGGCCGTCCCCCCGCCGGTCTCGCACTGCGGCGTGTGTCGCTGGGACGCCTACTGCACCGCCATGCGCGTGGATGCGGACCACCTGAGCCAGGTGGCCGGCATGCGCAACGACCAGGTGCAGCGCCTGGAGACAGCCGGCATCGGCACCCTGACCGATCTCGCGCTCCTCCCGGAGCCGCCACCAATCGTCGACGGCATCTCCGCGGCTGCCTTGGCTGGCCTCCGTGACCAGGCGAGCCTGCAGCATCGCTCCCGAGGCCACGACGCCCCGCTCTTCGAATACCTGCCGCCGCAAGCGAACCTGGGTTTGGCCGGTCCTCCGCCGCCCTCACCCGGAGATCTGTTCTTCGATATCGAGGGCGATCCGTACGCAGAGGAGGACGGCCTCGAGTACCTCTTCGGGGTCTGGGACCCCGCCAACCGCGACGCTGGCGGGGACCCGGCATTCCGCACCTGGTGGGCACATGACCGCTCGCAGGAGAAGGTGGCCTTCGAGAGCTTCGTCGATTTCGTGATGGACCGATGGCGCGGCGAGCCGGGCATGCACGTCTATCACTACGCCGCCTACGAGCGCAGCCGGATGGGGATGCTGTCGACCCGCCACGCCACCCGGGAGCAGGAGGTCGACAGCATGCTGCGCGGCGGGCTCTTCGTAGACCTCTACAAGATCGTGCGCCAGGGCCTGCGCATCGGAACGCCGAGCTACTCGATCAAGAAGCTCGAGCCGCTCTACGGTCTCGGCCGCGAGGTTGCCCTGCGCGACGCCGGCTCGAGCATCGTTCGCTACGAGGCATATATGCGTTCGGCGAGTGCCGGCGCTCCAGATGAGGCCATCCTGGCGGAGATTGCCGCCTACAACCGAGATGACTGCCGGTCGAACGCCGAGCTGCGCGATTGGCTGGAAGCGCGACGAACGGATCTCGAGGCCCGCACCGGCCGCGTCCTCGAGCGTCCCCAGCTGACCGATGAGCTCGAGAAGGGCCTCACGGATCGCGACCGCCGCATCGCGGAGCTCGCGGGGAAGCTGCTCGAACGCGTTCCGCTGGTTGCCGAACAGCGCATCGCGGATCCCGAGCTCCAGGGCAGGTGGTTGCTCGCCAACCTGCTCGAATGGCATCGGCGCGAGGAGAAGGTCGAATGGTGGGCTTTCTTCGACCGCTGCAGCAAGTCAGACGCGCAGCTCGTGGATGACGAGGAGGCAATTGGACAGCTCACGTGGGTCGGTGAGGTCGACCGCCCGAAGCAGTCGGTACGGCATCGTTATCGCTTCGATCCCGAGCAGTCGTATCGCCTGAAGGTGGGCGATGACGTCGCGAACCCCGCGACCCAGAAGTCAGCGGGAGCCATCATGGCGCTCGACGCGCTGCACGGCGTCCTCGACTTGCAGTGGGGCATGAAACACCCCAGGCCACACCCGACATCGCTCATCCCGACGGAGCCCATCAATGCAGGGGCACAGAAGGAAGCCCTCGAGCGGATTGGCGAGTGGGTCCGCGACAACGGCATGAACGGTCCCGGGCCGTATCGGGCGGCCCGCGAGTTCCTGCTTCGGCGGCCTCCGCGGGCGGGCCAGGCGGACGGCACCGACCTCGTGCCTCCCGGCGCATCCGTGGACCGGATCGCTCGGCGGCTCGTCGTCCAGCTCGACGGGACAGTGCTGCCGATCCAGGGCCCGCCCGGAGCCGGGAAGACCTACCTGGGCGCGGAGATGGTCCTTGAGCTCATTCGCGCGGGCAGGCAGGTTGCGATCACCGCGTTTACGCATCGGGCCCTGACAAACCTGCTCGACACGGTGCTCGATCATGCCCAGGCGCAGGGCGTGCCAGTGCGAGCTGTCCGCAAGATCGAGAGCGACGAGACGGTCCAAATCAGCTGGCGCTACGAGGCGGCCGAGAGCAATGACGAGGTCCTGCGCCTGGTGCGCAATCGGGACGTGGACGTGGCCGCGGGAACGGCCTGGCTGTGGGCTCGCGGCGATTTCGAGGATCAGGTCGACACGATCTTCGTCGACGAGGCGGGGCAAATGTCCCTCGCCAACGTGGTCGCCGTGTCACGCGCGGCGCGGAACGTGGTGCTCCTGGGCGATCCACAGCAGCTGTCGCAGGTGAAGAAGGGCGCCCATCCGGAGGGAGTGGATCGCTCTTCGCTGGAGTTCGTCCTCGATGGGCGCGCCGTCATCGATCCCCGACACGGCCTCTTCCTCCCAGAGACACATCGGCTTCATCCGGACGTGAACACATTCACCAGCGAGGTCTTCTACGAGGGCAGGCTCCGGGCAGCGCCGGAGACCGCTCTCCAGTCCATGCATGCCGCCGGCGACCTGACCGGAACCGGCGTGCGATGGCGAGCCGTCGCGCATCGCGGGAATCGCAACTCGAGCGAGGAGGAGGCTGACCTCATCGAGGCGCTGTATCGGGACCTTCTGGGTGGGGAATGGACCTCTTCGAGTGCGCCGGCGCAGCCGCTCAGCCCGGCCTCGCTGCTAGTCCTGGCACCGTACAACGCCCAGGTCGAGCTGCTCGCGGAGCGGCTCGCGCCGATCGCCGCACGCGCTCCGTACTTGCCAGGTCCGCCGCGGGTGGGAACCGTCGACAAGCTCCAGGGCCAGGAGGCTGCAGTCGTGCTCTACTCGCTGGCCAGCTCCTCGCAGGACGAGTTGCCTCGATCGATGGAGTTCCTGTATTCCCTCAACCGGCTCAACGTGGCGACCTCGCGCGGTCGGTGTCTTGCGGTGATCGTCGGATCGCCGGAGCTCCTGAAGGTCCGCGTGCACACGCCGCTTCAGATGCGGCTGGCGAATGCGCTCTGCCGATTCGTCGAGATGGCCGGTGGGGAGGTGGGAGCTAGACCTCCTGGATCGGTTCTGGCGCCGGTTCCAAGGTCAGCGACGCCGAGTTGATGCAATAGCGCAACCCGGTGGGGCGCGGTCCGTCGGGGAAGACGTGCCCGAGGTGACCACCGCAGGCGGAACAAAGGACCTCGGTTCTGCTCATGAAGAACGAACGGTCGGTCTCGGTTTCCACGCTGCCATCGTTGACCGGGCTCGTGAAGCTCGGCCACCCGGTTCCCGACTCGAATTTGGTATCGCTGCTGAAGAGAGGGTTGCCGCAGGCGGCGCAGCGGTAGAGGCCGGGCGTGTGCTCATCCCAGTAGATGCCGGTGAAGGCACGCTCGGTGCCCTTCTCGCGAAGGACGTGAAATTGCTCGGGTGTCAGCTCCTGGCGCCACGTGGCGTCGGGCTTGTCGATCTTCTGCATGACCACATTGTGGGACCGATGCGGCGGGGCGCAACTCAGCGAACGGCGATGTGTAGACACGAGAACGCCGGCCCCGGGCACTGGGGCCGGCGTTCCGCAGGGGAGGGGCAGGACTCCCCTTCCGTCAGGCGCGATCCGCGAGCGCCGAACGACGGATAAATGGGTGGGCTGCGATCACGAGCAGCAGCCCGAGCGCCGCAAGCAGCGGGCTCAAGACGGACACCGGCGTCGTTGCCGTGTCGGGGAGCGTCGGGCCTCCATTGCCGGCGGCCGGCGCATTGACGCCCTGGGTGCCGCTGCCGTGGTTGTCAGGCTGCGGGGACGCCCCATCACTCGATTGCGAGCCGCCATTGCCTGGCTGATCGCCATTGCCCGGCTGATCAGACGAGCCGCCGGACCCACTCTGGTCGCCACCCGTGGCGCCCTGGACGTCACCTTCGCCTGTCTGCTCGCCGGTCCCGCTGGTGTCGCCCTGCTGATCCTGGCCCTGGCCGCCAGTCCCGCCGGCCTGCTCACCGCTCCCGGTGTCACCCTGCTGGTCCTGGCCCTGGCCGCCGGTCCCGCCCTGCTGGTCCTGGCCCTGGCCGCCGGTGTCGCCGGCGTCGCCCTGCTGGTCCTGGCCCTGGTCGCCGGTGTCGCCCTGCTGGTCCTGGCCCTGGCCGCCGGTCCCGCCGGTGTCGCCCTGCTGGTCTTGGCCTTGGCCGCCGGCGTCGCCGGCCTGCTCACCGCTTCCGGTGTCGCCCTGCTGGTCCTGGCCCTGGCCGCCGGCGTCGCCGGTGTCGCCCTGCTGGTCGCCAGCACCGCCGGAGCCTTGCTCATCGCCTCCGGCGGGCGGGTCGCTGGGCACATCGCCCTGCTCATCGCCTCCGCCAGAGCCCCCGGTGGACCCCTCGCAGCCGTCCGCGACCCAGAAGGTCTTGTTGCGCGAATTCGACGCGTCCGTCGACTGATACTCCAGCCGATAGTGGCCGGCGCCAAGTGTCATCACATCGGTCTCGTCAGTGCCGGACGGAGTGCTGTCCCATGAACCACTCGAAACCTGGCTGCCGTCGCCGGTCGGTGGCCAGCTCAGGATCTGCCAGGTGCCTGCGGTCGGCGGGTTGTACTCGAACACGATCGAGAACGCGCAGACGTTCGGATCGTTGGCCGTCTCCGGGACCAGGTCACTCGTGGTCGCGTCGCGAAGCTTTACGGTCCCAGGCACCCCGCCGCCGTTGCCGTTGGGTGCGCCATCGCTGTTCTTGGCCCATGCCGGCGCAATCGAGAGCGCCAGGGAGATGGCGAGCGTCGAAACGCCGGCGCCAAGGAGCGCCCGGCGTGTGGGACTCAGGCTGCGTGGGCGGGGCGAATGGT
>VBKA01000052.1:0-3333 GCA_005879815.1 Chloroflexota bacterium | reverse complement strand
CGACTGAGGCGGAAGAGACCGATGTCGTGCCGGGTCGATCCGTGCATCGCGAGGTCGGCCATGATCTCGCCGACCACGCTGCAGAACTTGTAACCGTGCCCGCTGAATCCGGCTGCGATGCTCACCGCCGGTGATTCCGGGAGGGTGTCGATGATGAAATGCTCGTCGGGAGCGTTCACGAACATGCACGCCTTCAGCATGAGCGTCGGTCCCGCTCCGTCCGGGAAGTAACGCTCCGCGAAGCCGCGAAGCAGCCTCTCGTCTTCCGGGTGCGCGGAGCGATCAGGGTCGTCCGGATCGATCGGCTGGCGAAGGTGGTGGAACTTTCCAAACTTGAAGCCGGGGACGTCGTGGACGGGAAAGCCGTAGAAGCTGCCCTCCTCCACGTCCAGGACGAAGACCGGGAAGACCTCGGGGGCAAAGAGCTCTGGTCGCGTCGGCTGGAGCCACGCAAGAACCTGGCGTTCCGGAACCGCGAGCTCCTTGAGCGACGGGACGAGATTGCGGGCCCAGGCGCCGGCACAGATCACAAGGCGGTCCGCCTCCTCGGTACCGGACTCGGTCACGACCTCCACCCCATCCCCGGTCGCACGCCAGGAAAGGACGCGCTGCCGGAAGCGCAGGGCCGCGCCGTATCGCAGCCCAACATTGACGTGGGCCAGGATCGAGCGCTCCGCGAGCAGGAACCCGCCGTCGGGCTGAAAGACGAAACGCGTCTCCGGTGGGAGGCCGCGGTACGCTGGGAAACGCTCCTCGAGGTGGAACGCGTCGAGGATCTCGTGGGGCAGGTCATGCTCCTCCGCCGCCCGCAGAGCGCCGCGGAACATCGGTCCATCTTCAGGGCCGCCCTCCAGGCTTCCCGTTGTGATCAGGAGCCGCTCCTGGACGTCGGCCTCGAGCGCGTGCCACAGCTCGTATGCCCGTCGCAGGAGCGGCACGTAGGAGGGATCTTCGTGATAGGCGAGCCGGATGATGCGAGTCAGGCCGTGCGAGGAGCCTCGCTCATGCAGCAGATCGAACTGCTCGAGGCCCAGGACTCGCCACCCCCGCCTCGCGAGGTGCGCGGCGGTTGCACTCCCCATCCCTCCCAGCCCGATGATGATCGCGTCGTAGCTCACCCCGTCATCATGGCCAACAGGGTCAACGCCTCGATGCACACCGATGGGCGTTCCGTCAGTTGGGATTGCCGTTCATGCGAACGCAGAAATGGCCGCCGGGATCGAGGGGCTCGCCACAGAACGGGCACGTTGGTCGTCCAGCCTGGACGAGAGCGGCAGCTGCCGTGGCAAACAGCCCCGCTTTCGACGCGCTCAGGCGGACGCGCAGCAGGTCGGGTCCATCCGGATCGTCGTCGGAGACTTCCGGATAGGCCCCCTTGTCGCTGATCGGTCGCGCCTCGAGCATCAGCGACGCGGAGCCTGGGTCCCAGCCGAGGGCCAGCACGCCGACCCGGAAGAGCTCAACCATGGGCTCGGCGAGGTCAGAGGTGGCAGGCGAACCAGTGGAAGGCTCCGGCGTCTCCCCGACGGCCAACAGCAGCTCGCCGATCCGCTGCGCCAGTGCGCCGACCTGCGTCTTCTCCAGGCCCACGGTGACGACGGCGCCGCGCTGACGAGCCTGCAGGTAGAAGGCACGGCTTCCGGGCTGACCAACCGCGCCGGCCACGAAACGATCCGGCTCGTCGAAGACGAAGAGGCGACGCGTCACGATTTGCATGCTACAGGTCGGACGCCCTCGCGACGTGAGGGGCGAGGAAAGGTCGACACAAACGGAAGGGATCGGAG
Source organism: Chloroflexota bacterium (assembly GCA_005879815.1). GTDB lineage: Bacteria > Chloroflexota > Limnocylindria > QHBO01 > QHBO01 > CF-82. Next base: position 1,549 of record VBKA01000052.1, on the reverse strand, counting down.
AAGTGCCCGCTCTCCGATCCCTCTCCCCTTATCCCACGATTGGGTCGCCGCCCCCCGCGACGTGTGCCCACCCAACCTGGTTGCGGCTCAGCCTAAAGGCACCGAACCGCACCTGTCAATACTCAATTGACTGATAGCGCCTCTCGGGTTAGCTCATATGCGCCGCGGTGATCGCCGGCTGCCGCCCGCACGTCTGCCCACTCGCGCAGGACCTCGCGCACGCGGCTGGGCGATCCGCTATCACGGGCCAGGGCCGCTGCCTCTGCGAAAGCCTGTTCCGACGCAACCGCGTCGCCGGTGTCGCGCAGGAGCCGGGCGCCGGTCAGGACGGCAGCCATCAGCGCGAGTTGGTTCCCGGTCGCCCGCGCCAGCTCGGCGGACTGTTGGGCGAGCGCGCGCGCGGCGGCCCGGTCACCCCCGGCCAGGGCTATCTGGGCTTCTGTCTCGAGGATCGCCGACAGCAGGCGATCGTCCCCGAGACGCTCTGACTGCTCACGTGCCTGGTCAGCCATCTCCCGCGCCCGCCCGACGTTGCCGGCGGCCAGGTACGCAAGCGCGAGATCGTTCTCGATTCCTGCGCTCTCCAGCTCCGCGCCCGCGGCGCGGTAAAGCGCGAGGCCCTGCGTGCCGGTGCGGATCGCGGCCTCGACGTCACCGGTCTCCCGGTAGCTCACCGCGAGACTGAAGAGAAACGTCGCTCGACGTCGATCGTCGAGGTCGGCGGCCATCCCCCGCGCTGCCTCGAGGTAGCTCAACGAGCGGGCGTGCTCACCGCTGCGCGATTCGACCGCAGCCAGGGCCATGAGCAGGCGTAGCTCGAAATCGGGCTCGACGGCTAGTCCGCCTCGGACGCGCTCGAGGAGCGCTGTCAGCAGGCTGCGTGCATCGGCCTCGTTGTCGGACTCGTACAGCCCATATGCGAGCCAGTAGCGAGACAGGGCCTCGTCGGCCGGACGCTGCAGTCCGGCGAAGATCCTGGCGGCCTCGGAGGCTGCGGCGATCGCCTCGCGCCCGTGATCCATTCGCGCCTCGGCCTCCGCCAGCCCGCGCAAGAGCTCCGCTCGGCCGGGCTCGTCGAGCTGATGCTCCAACAGGCTCCGATAGCCGTCCGCGGCGGCCTGCCATTCCCCGGCCGCGAGGTGCATGTCGACCTCGAGCCGGCTCCAGGCCGGATGCTGCTCATCCAGGAAGTGACTGGGGGGCAGACCCAGGCGCTGGGAGAGATACGTGAGCGCCACCATCGATGGACGGGCGATGCCGGTCTCAAGCGCGCTGACGTACGCCTTCGTGTAGTGATCGCCTGCCAGCTGCTGCTGGGTGAGCCCGGCACGGCGCCGCGCCTCCCGGATGCGCTCGCCGATTCGGTGCGCGAGTGCGGCGTCATGGGCCGAGGGGCGCGCCGTGGTGCTCGTCCGAGGCATGGCGGAAGTGTACATGGCTTGGCAAGCCTGACTTGACCAAAGGCTGGCCCGAAAGTACCCGCCCTCCGCGATTACCTGGTACCCATGGGTCATTGTCGCCGCGACCGGCGGCCGCGAACGTGACCGGC
>VBKA01000137.1:6479-8496 GCA_005879815.1 Chloroflexota bacterium | reverse complement strand
GCCGCGGGCTTCGGCTCAGCGGCCCCACGCGAGGCGCTCTGCGAGCCTCGGTGGGAGCCCGGCGGAGTGCATGAGCCGCTGGGTCTGGCCGATGTCGTACTCGACCCGGCGGAACTCCACCGTCGCCTCGCGGTCATCGAGGACCGCGTAGGCGCTCTCCGGGATGCCGTCGCGCGGCTGACCGACGCTGCCGGGGTTGATCAGGGCTCGTCGCGCGTCGAGGCGCACTGGATCGCCGGCCCTGGCGGCGACGGGCTCCACTCGGCCATCCGTTGCTCGGAAGATCGCCGGCACGTGGGTGTGCCCGAAGAGGCAGAGCCAGGTCCGGAACGAGCCGAGGTTTGCAGCTGCCACCGCTGGCGAAGTGATGTACTCCCAGACCGGCTCGCGCGGCGATCCGTGGACCGCGGTCAGGTCGCCGCTCACCCGCACCTCGGGAAGGCTGGCCAGGTACGTGCGCGCGTTGGGATCCAGCTGGGTGGCCGTCCACTCCACAGCGGTCTTGGCGTCGGGGTTGAAGTCGTTGGGGTCGACCGTCCCGATCGCCGCGCCGTCGTGGTTGCCGAGCACCGAGCGAGCGCCGAGCTGCTGCAGCCCCTGGATCACCTCGTTCGGCTGGGGCCCGTAGCCCACGATGTCGCCGAGGACCCAGATCTCGTCGACGGAGGGGAGGTCGTCGCGCACCGCGTTCAGGGCCGCGAGGTTCGAATGGATGTCCGAGAGGACGGCGATTCTCATGGGCCGGTCGGAGTATACCGACGCTCCCGGGCGCCTCAGCCCAGCGGCCGTCGCGCTGGCTCTCCCGGACGCCGCGGGTACCGGGCGGGCGTTCGGGCCCGCTTGGGGACGCGCACGAAGCGATGACCGCCGAGCTGGGGCGGACCCGCCGCGAGCAGCTCCGGCGGACCGCCACCGAGCTGGGCTGCCGCCCGTGCACCGCGCTGCAGCTCCTCGTCGTGCGCAGCCATCGGCCCCTTCCACGCGATCAACACCCCGCCTGGCAAGAGGAGCGGCAGGGCCAGCTCAGCGAGCACCGGGAGCGTCGCCACGGCGCGAGCGGTGACCAGGCCGGCGCGTTCGCGATGCCGCGGATCGCGGCCGAGCACCTCGGCCCGCTCGGCGACGACCTCCACGCCCCGCAGGCCGAGCTCCTCGACGAAGGCCGCCAGGGCTCGCGCCTTCTTGGCGACCGAGTCGACCAGCAGCCATGAGAGATCCGGTCGCGCGATGGCGACGGGGATGGAAGGGACGCCTCCGCCCGACCCAAGGTCGACCGCGCGCGGCGACGCGAGGTCATCCAGCTGCGGGAGCACGGCGAGCGCATCGAGCAGGTGCTGCCGCGCGACGGCCTGGGGTTGGGTGACGCGGGTCAGGTTGAGCCGCTGGTTCGCCGCGAGCAGAAGTGCGACGTAGGTCTCGATGCGATCCAGCATCGCCCCGGTCAAGCGCCCGGCAAGCCCCGGCAGCGATTCGAGGTCCGCCTCGAGCTGCATGCGTGCCTGGCGGGCAGCGGTTCCGGGCTGTGTGCCGAGTGGTCCGGACACAAAGATGCTCCCGCTGGTGGCGTTTCGGTCTTCCCGGCCGCGGTTGGTTCGGCCGGCTCTCGCATCGGCCCCGACCACGCCCGGTTACCGTACTCGGCCACCGGTGGAAGCAGGAGCCCCATCCTGGCACCGGGCGCATGTGGAGAACAAGCCGCTTGTCCACGAAGGAACGCACGCTTTCGGGAAATGTGGATAAGTTGCCGATCTATACTCGCCTCCGATGGTGCCCAGGACCCTTGGGGCAGGTACGATCGGAGTCTCGTGGCGGCGGATCTGACTGGCGCCACGGGCCCACGGTTCGCCCACGCCAGCGAGGCTGAGCTGGCAAGGATCCTCGACTTTTACCAGGTCGCATGGCGCTACGAACCCGACGTCTTCCCCATCTCCTGGAACGCCTCCGGCGCGGTCGTCGAGTGTTTCGCGCCGGACTTCTACCTGCCCGAGATCGACCTGTACCTCGAGCTGACGACCCT
>VBKA01000137.1:0-6434 GCA_005879815.1 Chloroflexota bacterium | reverse complement strand
CTGCGCTGGATGAGGCTGCTCTACCCGGAGACCAGGGTGAAGCTGCTCTACGCGCGTGACTTCCGGGCCCTGATGGTGAAATAAGGCAGGCTCGACATCCTGGGCGAGGTGCTTGGGGCCAACGGACATGGCGCTAGTCCATCCTCGGTGACCGTGCCACGACCGTCCGAACCGGCGGCATGACGATCCACGACGACGTGCAGGAGGTGCTCCTGACCGAGGACCAGATTCGGGGTCGTGTTGCGGAGCTGGGCGTGGAGCTCGCTCACGACTACGGGGATCGGCGGCCGGTGCTGGTCTCGGTCCTCAAGGGCTCGATCGTCTTCCTGGCCGATCTGATCCGTGCGACCGAGCTGCCCCTGTCGGTCGACCTCATGGAGCTGTCGAGCTATGGCGCGGCCATGGAGAGCAGCGGCCAGGTGCGCATTCTAAAGGACCTGTCGGGCTCGATCGAAGAACGCGACCTGATCGTGGTCGAAGACATCATCGACACCGGTCTGACGCTGAACTACCTGCTGCGCTACCTGCACGAGCGCACGCCGGCTTCGGTGCGTATCTGCAGCCTGCTCGACAAGCCCGCCCGACGCCTGACGGACATCAAGATCGACTACCGCGGTTTCACCATCCCGGACCGGTTCGTGGTGGGCTACGGACTCGACTTCGACGAGCGCTATCGGAACCTGCCCTACATCGGCGTCCTGCGACCATCGGTCTACGGCGGGGTCGAACCGAGGACCTGACCGTGCCCGACGGAACGCGCCGTTTCCGATTTCTCGTGCTGCTGGGAAGCCTGCTGATGATTGCCTCCGGCTTCCTGCCGTGGTGGCATTCGGGCGGCGACCTGGTGAACGGCATCCAGCTGCCGGCGGCCACTGGCATCGGTCTCGAAGGAGCCGGACTCGCGATCTACGGCGCTGCGCTCGCCTGCCTCGTCCTGCTCGACATCGGCTACATGCGGGGCCGGTGGGGCTTCGTGCTCGATGCGCCGGCTGCCTACCTGGCCCTGGGCCTGGCGGCGGCGGCGGCGCTCCTGTACCGCGGCTGGGAGCTCTGGTCGCTGGGCTACCTGCCCCTGCCCCAACGCTCGCCGGGGCTGGCGGTGGCGGCCGTGGGGATCGCCACCCTGCTCTACGGGGCCGGAAGCGGCTTCGGCGCCCGCCGGTACCGGTGATCGGTCAACGTGCGGGCGGCAGCACCAGCGGACTGAGGAACAGCCAGCCCAGCACGACGATCACCAAGAGCGCCGCGAGCAAGAGAATCGGGCGCAGGTCCGGACGGTAGTCGCGGGGCGGGCGAGGCGGTGGCGCCATCGGCGACCGAATCGCTAGATCTCGCCGAGGTACGCCTGGCGGACCTGCTCGTTGGCTGCCAGGTTGGTGGCCGTGTCGGAGAGGATGATCTTCCCGGTCTGGAGGACGTATCCCCGCTGCGCGACGTTGAGGGCCATCAGCGCATTCTGCTCCACCAGCAGGACGGTGGTCCCCTGCGCATTGATCTCGCCGATGATCTGGAAGATCTGCTCGGTGAGGATGGGGGAGAGGCCCATGGACGGCTCGTCGAGCAGCAGGACGCTCGGCTGAGTCATGAGGGCCCGCCCGATGGCGAGCATCTGCTGCTCACCGCCGGAGAGCGTGCCGGCCTTCTGTTCCCTCAGTCGGGGAAAAAGGTCGAGGACGCGCGCCAGATCAGCGGCGACGTCGGGTCCGCTTCGACGGAACGCTCCGAGGTCGAGGTTCTCCGCGACCGTCATGCGACTAAAGACGCGCCGGCCCTCGGGGGCGTGGGCGACGCCAAGGCCGACAACCTCGTGCGCGGGCAGGTTGGTGATGTCGCGCCCCTTCAGACGGATCGTCCCCTCCCGCGCCCGCTCGATCCCGCTGATCGTGCGGAGCGTCGTGCTCTTGCCGGCGCCATTCGAGCCGATGAGCGTCACGATTTCGCCCAGCCCGACGTGCATCGTGACCCCTTTCAGGGCATGGATGTTCCCGTAGTAGGTGTGGACGCCGCTGAGCTCGAGGATGCGCTCGCCGTCGGTGGCAGATGGGCCGGACTCGCGTTGGCTGACGACGGCCGGTTCGGTGCTCACGCCGTGGCCTGCTTGCCGAGGTAGGCCTCGATCACGCGAGGATTGGCGCGGATCTCCTCCGGCGAGCCCTCGGCGATGCGCTCGCCGTAATCGAGGACGGTGATCCGTTCCGAGACGCCCATGACCACCTTCATGTCGTGCTCGATGAGCAGGATGGTGAGCTCGAGCTCGCGCCGGAGCCGTGCGATGAGATCGGTCATCTGGCGAGTCTCACCGGGGTTCATGCCAGCGGTCGGTTCGTCAAGCAGCAGGAGCTTCGGGTCGGATGCCAGGGCCCGCGCCAGCTCGAGCCGTCGTTGATGGCCGTACGGGAGGTTCTTGGCCAGATCGTCGGCGTAGCGTCGTGGAAGGCCCACCAGGTCGAGAAGCTCGAGCGCGCGCTGCTCCACCGCCGCCTCCTCTCGCGCCACGTGAGGCAGGCCGAGCACGGCCTCGTACCACTGCGCCTTCATCCGTACGTGACGTCCGACCATCACGTTGGCCAGCACGGTCATGTCTGCGAACAGGCGGATGTTCTGGTACGTCCGCGCGATCCCCAGCTCGGCAACCTCGTGGGGTGCCATGCCGATCACGCTCGTGCCGTCGAACTCGATCGTTCCCGACGTCGGCTCGATGATGCCGGTCAGCTGGTTGAAGAAGGTCGTCTTGCCGGCCCCGTTGGGGCCGATCATGGACACAATCGCGTGTCGAGGGATCTCGAAGTCGATCTCCCGATTGGCGACGAGGCCCTCGAAGCGCTTGGTGAGGTGGTGGACGCTCAGGATCACGTCCGCCATCGGTGACGGGGGTGGCGTGCCGAGCACACTCATGAGGTGCCCCTTTGCGGCATCAGGTCGCCGTCGAGGGTCTCCTGCTCTTCCTCGCTGTCCGCTTCGTGCAGCTCGCGCTGGCGATTGCGGTTGGGAATCAGGCCCTCCGGCCGCAGGAGCATCATCGCAACCAGGACCCCGCCGTAGACGAGGACGCGGTACTCGACGAACTCGCGGAGCAGCTCCGGCAGACCGATCAGCACGATGGCCCCGAGGATGACGCCGGGGATGCTCCCCATTCCCCCCAGGATGATCACGGCCAGGACCGTGATGGAGACGAACACGTCGAAGCTCCCCGGGAAGACCGAGCCAAGCTGGACGGCGAAGAGCGCCCCCGAGAGGCAGCCGGTCGTGGCGCCCAGCGCGAAGGCGAGCAGCTTGTAGTTGACCGTGCTCACGCCGGTGGCCTCTGCCACCGATTCGTCTTCGCGCATGGCGTTCCAGGCACGGCCGATCCTCGAGTTGGAGAGGCGGTAGGCGAACACTGCGGCGAGGGCGCAGAACGCGAAGATCGGGTAATAGAGCACCTGTGGCCCGGTTGCGAAGATGTGCATCGTCCCCAGGTCGAGGTCGATCCTGGGGGGAAACGGGCTCGGGATGCCGAGGATTCCCTGGACCCCGCCCAGCCAGGGCTGGAGGGCGTCTGACTCGAAGAGCACCCGCGCGATCTCGCCGAAACCGAGGGTCACGATCGCGAGGTAGTCGCCGCGCAGCCTCAGCACCGGAGCGCCGATCAGGAGCCCCGTCATTCCGGCGCCGAGCATGACGATCGGCAGGGCAACGAAGAAGGGCAGGCCGATTCCCAGCGAGGAATTGGGCGAGGTGAGCAACGCGGTGAGGTAGGCGCCCACCGCGAAGAAGGCCACGTAGCCGAGGTCGAGCAGGCCGGCGTAGCCGACGACGATGTTCAGGCCGAGGGCGAGGAGCATATACAGCCCCACCAGTACCGCGACCTGCGCCAGGAATGTGCCTGACACCTGCGGAAGGATGAGGACCGCGACCACCAGGACCCCGATGGCCCAGCGGCGGATCCGACGTCGCGATTCGACCGGAGCCGCATCGACTGTTCTGCGAACGAGGTCATTGGCTGGCTGCCAGAGGATGGCCGCCACCGCGCCAACCACGAGGAACAGGATGGCGGCCGCCTCGGTCAGGCCGTGGGACTTATACACGAAGTCGCTGATGGCGGTGTAGTCGAGCTGCTCGAGGCGCGGCCGGAGCAGTGGCTCGATCATGCTCATGAAGACAACCGCGATCACGGCACTGGTGACCGCGTTCCGGATGCGCACCGGCGAGACGAGCAGGAGGGCCCCGAGTGCACCGGTGAGGCCGCCGAGGCCGGTGATCGCCAGGAATGCCAGGGCGGAGGGTAGGCCGAAGGAGAGGAACTCGAGCAACGGCGGTGAGATCCTGACCAGCACCCCGCGCACGTCGACCGCCGATGCGATGACGACAAAGACGCCGAGGACCGCGCCGGCGATGAGCCCAACCACCAGCCCGAACAGGACTCGCTGCCAGGCGGCCAACCTTGACGCCGAGGCGTCGCGCGGAAGCAACGCGGCTCGGTAGCCCGCGATCAGGGGCACGGCCAGCAGCATGACGGCTCCGAGCGTGATCACTCCGGTCACCACGTTGCGGTCCTTGAACGCCTCGATCAAGCCGACCATGCAGAGGTAGAGGAGCGCGACCGCGGCAACGGCGCCGATCGTCGCCACCCGACGGAGCTGCCGACGAGAGATCAGCTCAGCCATCTGCTCAGCGGCCCGGCTCGCTGCGGCCGAGGATCCCATTGGGCCGGAAGATGAGCACCAGGACCAGCACCGTGAAGGCGATCACGTCGCGGAGCTGGTTCGGCGAGGGCACGTTTGCGCCACCCAACAGCAAGAAGGGGCCCACGGACTCCAGTACTCCAAGCGTCAACCCGCCGAGCATGGCGCCCGCGATGTTGCCGATGCCACCCAGCACCGCGGCGGTGAACGCCTTGATGCCCGGCAGGAATCCCATGAACCAGTCGACCTCGTTGAACACGAGGGCGTAGAGGATCCCCGCCGCGCCCGCGAGCAGCCCGCCGACCGCGAAGGTCGTCACGATGATCCGGTCCACGTTGATGCCCATCAGGGCCGCGACGTCCTTGTCCTCGCTGACGGCACGCATCGCCCGTCCGGTTCGGGTGCGCTCCACGAAATACACGAGCGCGATCATGAGCACCACCGCGGAGACGATGACCAGCGCCTGCGTCTTCAGGATGGGGATCCCAAACAGATCGAGCCGCCCCTGGAGAGCGTCGATCGAGGGATAGGTCTGGGACTGCTCCCCGTAGATGCCGCGTATCGAGTTCGAGATGAACAGCGAGGCGCCGATGGCGGTGATGAGCGGAACCAGTCGGGGCGCTCGGCGCAGTGGCCGGTACGCGATCCGCTCGAGCGCGATGGCCACCAGCATCGACGTCAGCATCGAGACCGCGAAGATGATGAGCAGCGCAACGATCGGGTTGGCGTTCAGGAAGCCGGACTCTCCGAAGTTGCGTGCCACGAAGAAGGCGGTCATCGCGCCGGTCATGAACACGTCGCCGTGTGCGAAGTTGATCATGAACAGCACGCCATACACGAGCGTGTACCCGAGCGCGATGAGCGCGTAGACGCTGCCTTGAGCGATGCCGAAGACGACCAGCTCGCGCCACGCGTCGGGGGAGAGCTTGCCCGATGAGAGCGTCGCCCAGGAGCCTGCCAGGACAAGGACGGCGACGACGATCCGCAGTCCCCACAGGATCGTCGAGACGAGATTGATGCGCTGGGGTAGACGAAACCTCACGCGCGTTGCCCTCGAAAGCCCAGCCTAGAAGATGGAAGGCGGGTGAGCCGGGGGCCGGCTCACCCGCCCGTCATTGCAATGCCAAACCGAGTGGCTTGGCTACGAGCCGCTTCGGGTGGTGTACACCTGCTGGAACGTCAGCTTTCCGCTTGAGTCCTTTTTGAGCTGGGCGATGGAGACGAAGGTCGCACCACAGTCCCCGTTGGCGTCGCAAGTCAGGGTTCCGGTGAGGCCCTTGTAGTCCTTGATGCCGCGCGCGTAGTCCTTGAGCGCAGTGCGCGGGATGTACAGGGTTCCGCTGGAATCCGTCAGGCTCACGTGCTCGATCGCGTCGAAGATGATGTTCGCCGCGTCGTAGGCGTGTGCGTGATAGACGGAGGTCGGGTCCTTCCCGGCGATCTGCTTGTACTCCGGCAGGAACTTGTCCGTGTAGGTCGACCCGAAGTTCAGGTCAGGCCCGGAGAAGTACATCCCCAGGCTCTGGGCGAGTGTTCCGGCGCTCTTGACGAAGGTATCGTCCTTGGCGCCGTCGGCGCTGATCAGCTTGGTGTTGGCCAGGCCGGGGATGTCCCGCGACTGCTGAACGATCAGCGGAGCCTCGGGGTCGAAGATCGGGAAGAAGAGGGCTTCCGGCTTTGCGGCGCCGATGGTGGTCAGCACCGGGTGGAAGTCCTTGTCACCGATGTGGATCGCTTCCTGGGCGGTGATCTTGCCGCCGCACTGCGACT
>VBKA01000136.1 GCA_005879815.1 Chloroflexota bacterium | reverse complement strand
GAACGCCGCCGCGAGGCGGCGTTCCCGTTTGTGCGCGGTACGATAGAAGCTCCAACCGAGTCTGAGGTCCACGCTCGTCCGTGTCCGTATTCGCCGTCGTAGGAGCCCAGTGGGGCGACGAAGGAAAGGGTCGGGTCGTCGACTACCTCGCGGCGGATGCCAGCCTCGTGATCCGCTACGGCGGCGGCAACAACGCGGGACACACCGTCGTCAATCCCCACGGCCACTTCAAGCTGCACCTCGTGCCGTCGGGGATCTTCCATCGGGCCACCCGCAACCTGCTCGGCAACGGGGTGGTGATCCATCCGCCTGCCCTGCTCGATGAGCTCGACCACCTGGCGGCCGCAGGCTTCAACTGTTCGAACCTGTTCATCGCGGATCGGGCGCACCTTGTGATGCCCTGGCACCTGCTTCTCGACCAGCTTGAGGAGCGAGAACGTGGAGCGGCCAGGCTTGGCACCACGTCGCGCGGCATCGGTCCGGCCTACGTCGACAAGGTCGCCCGGCGCGGCTTCCGGATGATCGACCTGCTCGAGCCGGATGCCTTCCGCGAGCGGCTCGGCGTGGCCGTCGGGCGCGTCCGGCGGCTGGTCGACTCCTACTACCAGGCGGGCGGGCCCGATGACGAGCTGGCAGGTCCGATTCGTGAGGCGACCGACTCACACCGCATCGCCGAGGAGTACCTGGCCGCCGCCGCGCGCCTGGCGCCGCACGTCGTCGACGGACAGGCCCTGGTGGACGAGGCGCTCGAGCGGGGGGAGACGATCCTGCTCGAGGGGCAGCTGGGCACCATGCGCGATCTCGACTGGGGCGTGTACCCCTACGTCACCAGCTCATCGCCGATTCCAGGAGGGGCGAGCCTGGGGGCCGGCCTGCCTGCGGTTCGGATCGACAAGGTCATTGGGGTCGCGAAGGCGTACACCACCGCGGTCGGTGCTGGCCCGTTGCCGACCGAGCTCGATGACGGCCACGGCACGAGCCTCCGTGAGCGGGGCGCGGAGTACGGCACGTCCACGGGGCGGCCTAGACGGTGTGGCTGGTACGACGCGGTTGCGGTGCGCTTCAGCGTGCGCCTGGCCGGGTACTCGTCGATCGCGCTCACCAAGCTCGACGTGCTCGATGCCTTCGAGAGCATTCAGGTGTGCGTTGCCTACCGCGACCCGGCGACCGAAGCGCGCTGGGAGACGGTGCCCGCCTCGGCATCGGTCTATGGACGGCTCGAGCCTGTCTACGAAGAGCTTGCCGGCTGGCAGACCGACACCGCCTCGGCGCGGTCCTGGACGGATCTGCCTGCCCCGGCGCGGGCCTACGTCGAACGCATCGAGTCGCTGGCTGGCGTTCCGATCTCTCACGTGTCGGTCGGGCCGGCACGCGAACAGATGATTGTGAGGAGTTGATGACGAGTTGAAGGCACCCCCGAAGGACACCTTGGCCGGCGTTGCAACGGCCTGCGGTGCCCTCCGTGTGCGCCTCCATCTGCGTCACGTGGAGGTACCTGAGTGAAGGTTGGCGTGATTGTTCCGCAGGGTTGGACGGGGGAATACGACGGCTGGGAGCCCGCGGCCGCCTGGGCCCGGACAGTGGCCGTGGCGAAGGAAGCCGATCGGCTGGGCTTCGAATCGATCTGGCTGTTCGACCACTTCCAAACCGTGCCGAAGCCCACCGATGAGCTGACCTTCGAGTCATTCACGGCGCTCGCCGCGCTCGCCGCGGTGACCAACCGCGTCCGGCTAGGGCACATCGTCATTTGCAATGGATATCGGAACCCGGCGCTGGTGGCCAAGATGATCGCCACCATGGACGTCATCGCCGGTGGTCGCATTGAGCTCGGCATCGGCGCGGGCTGGAAGCGCGACGAGTGGATGGCCTACGGCTATGGGTTCCCGGAGACGCGCGAGCGGCTCGCCGCGCTCGCGGACGGACTCGGCGTGATCACCGCCATGCTCGAGCCGGGACGCACGACGCACGCCTCGTTCGAGGGCCGGTATACGCACGTCAAGGACGCGATCAACCTGCCAAAGGGCCTGCAGCAGCCCCGGATACCGATCATGGTCGGCGGCAACGGACCCAACGTGACCTGGCGACTGGCGGCACGCCACGCGGATGAGCTGAATGTCGACGGGATGTCGCCGCGTGAGGTGCGAGAGGCGCTGCCGACCATTCGGGCTCGGTGCGAGGAGATCGGACGCAATCCGGACGACCTGCGCGTCTCGGTCCATGTCTTCTGGGAGGACGACGCCTGGCGTCGCTCTGGGGCGGAGCGGGAGCAGCTGCTGCGCGACTACGCCGATGCCGGCGCAGACCGTGTGATTGGACTCCTACAAGAGAGCGCCGGGTCGGACGAGCCACTGGCGGCCCTCGCCGAAGACGCGCGCGCAGCCGGTCTCGCGCTCGCGAACTGACCGCTCGCGGGATGGGCTCCGCTATACTCCGCCAAAGCCGCAGCCAACGATGCTGGTGCACCCGATTCGAGCCGTCCCCTCGCAAGGCGATACCCCAAGCCCGCACCGGTCGATGCCGCGCGCGGGCGTTTTGCTAGCAGCGCCGAGCGGGCCCCGGTGATCCAGCAGCCGACGACGCTGGCTGGCGCCATCGGCGACGCGGTCGATGCCCGCCTGCGGCGAGCATACGGCTTCGAGGAGGTGGCGCTCGTACCGGGCGAGGTGACCATCGACCCGGCAGAGGTGGAGCTCGCCGTTGAGATCGGCGGTCGGCGGCTCGAGATTCCGTTCATGGCGGCGGCGATGGACGCGGTCTCCGACCCCGAGTTCGCCGTGCGCATGACACAGGCTGGTGGGCTGGCCTTCGTCAACCTCGAGGGGCTGTACGCCCGCTTCGACGACCCATCGCCGATCATCGCGCGTGTCGCATCCGCCGCCTCCGGCGAAGAGGCCGCGAAGGTATTGGCGGAGGCCTATGAGGCGCCCCCGCGCGACGACCTGATCCGCGGGCTGATCACACGCATCAAGGGCCGTGGCGGGATCGCCGCCGTCTCCACCACGCCTGCCTCGGCGTGGCATCACGCCGAGCTCGCGGCCGACGCCGGCGCCGACCTGCTCCTCGTCCAGTCACAGGTCTCCAGCGCGCGGCACATCTCCACCTCCGGGCGGGTCCTCTCGCTCGCCGACCTGACGGGGGGCCTGCGCATGCCGGTGCTGGTCGGCAACACGGTGAGCGGCGCGGCCGCGTACCAGCTGATGCACCAGGGTGCCGCGGCCGTCCTGGTCGGTGTAGGCCCGGGTGCGGCGTGCACCACCAGGGAGGTGCTGGGAATCGGAGTCCCCCAGGTCAGCGCGACACTCGAAGTGGCTGCAGCCAGGGACCGGTTCGCGCAGGAGACCGGCCGCTACGTCCCGATCGTGACCGATGGCGGGATGAAGACCGGTGGGGATATCGCCAAGGCGATCGCCTCCGGCGCCGACGCCGTGATGCTCGGCTCACCATTCGCCGCCGCGCTGGAGGCGCCCGGTCACGGCATCAACTGGGGGATGGCCGCCCCCTCGCCAACGCTGCCGCGCGGGACACGTATCCGGGTCGGCGAGCAGCTGCCCCTCGAGCAGATCCTCTTCGGGCCGGCGGCGACCAGCCACGGGACGCAGAACCTGGTGGGCGCGCTGCGCCAGTCGATGGCCGCGCTCGGCGCGCGGACCATCGCTGAGATGCACGAGGTCGAGATGGTGATCGCCCCGGCCATCGCGACCGAGGGCAAGTCCTGGCAGCTCGCCGGGCGGGAGTGACGGCCCAAAGCCTCTCGTCCCGAGCCCTCAACCGCGCGCTCCTGGCCCGCCAGCTCCTCCTCGAGCGCTCGCGCCTCGGCTTGAACGAGGCACTCCAACAGGTCCTGGGGCCTGCAGACGATGCCGCATGGGCCGGTCGCCGCTACGGCAGCGGCCAGACCACCTCGGTCCGCAGCTGAGCGGGATCATCGACCTCTGACGGATCGTTGACGTACGACTCCCACGGCCCCGCGCCGTCCTGGAGACCCTGCGCATGGATCCAATCTCGAAGCCGCCCGTAGGTGTCCTTTAGCCCGTCATAGGTCCCCTCGTGCACGGTCAGCGCGGCGCGTCCACCGGGCAGCTCGGAGCTTCCCATCTCGCCGGGCTCGCACTCGGCGAGTGGCCGCAGGTTGGCGACGGGCGCGGCGACCGGAATGCCGATTTCCACGTCGGCTC
>VBKA01000135.1:980-5843 GCA_005879815.1 Chloroflexota bacterium | reverse complement strand
AGACAAGATCGATCACCCCGCCGATCGATTGGAGCGGGGCGTTGCCAGGATACAGCGGGATCGCCCCCCCATCCGTGGGAAATGCGCCGTGAGGCGCGACCACCAGCAGCACCGGCAGGCTAACGCTGGCCGTCTCACTCTTTGCAGCTGGGTTTGCCGGTAACGCGCCCGGGGTTTGTCCCTCCATCGCTACGATGGGCGACGGTGTCGTGGCGGCGGTGGGACCGAGAAAGGTTGTCAGGTTGGAGTCATTTGGCGGAGAGGCCGCTCCAAGGACCACGTTTCCGCCGACCGTGGCCGAGGCGGCCACAGGTCTGAGGACGACACCCCCGGCGGCGCCCGCCGCTAGCGCCCCGGCGAGCTTCAGCAGGTCCCGGCGGCTGCTCGTCTTCCCGCTGCCGTTCGAGTCCTCATCGCCTTCGAGAGTCTGCAGCCGGATGGTCAGTTCCTGAAGTCTTTCTCGAAGTCCCGCGATCTCGTCCTTGAGCGAGTTGTCGTGCTGGTTATCGGGTTTCATCCGTTTCTCCTAAGCGGGTGCTCGAACCAACGGCGATGATTGCTGAGCCGCCTCGCGGGCCCGAGGCGCTCGGCGCGAGCGGCCCGCTTAATTCGATCGACGATCGAGCCAATGGTGTACTTCGGCTGGGCCTGATTGGTTCCGCGTCTGGGCACCTGGAACCACTTCATCTTGTTCATGCATCCTCCTCGGTTCGGGCATGGAAACTTCTTCGGTCGACGATTGCGACGAATTGTAGACACCGCGCCAGACCGCTGTCGATACAAGTTCGGTGTCGGAAAGGCGCAGCTAGCGCCCGTCAGCCGGCAGGATATTCTGCGAACGGCTTTCTTTGAGAAGCAGCAAGAAGGCGACCGCCGCCGCCCGCTTATGAATTCCGTGCTCAATGAAGAACCGATCGAGGTGCGATTGAACGGTTCGAGGGGAAACTCGTAGCTTCGAGGCGATCTGCTTATCGGAGAAGCCTGCGGCGACGAGCTCGAGGATCTGTTGCTGCCGGGGCGTCATGTGCAGACGCCGGCGGATGTTCGATTCCGGCCCTCCTTCCATTGTTACGCCCCCTTAATCCGCGCGCCGGTAATTACGTTGGGCGGCGTCGCGGCGTGCCCAACAGCGCCGGCAACCTTTCAAAGTTGCGTTCGTACGCCATCCTGATGAAGGCGAGGGCGCGCTCTCGGGCGCCACGACCCTCGAGCATGCCGCTGTAGAGCGCGCAAAGCTCGGCGAGCTTTGCCCCGGCTCCCCGCTCGTAAAGCAGTCCAAGAGCCCGTCGAAACAAGGCATCGGCCTGCGCCGGCTCGCCGCGTTTCTCGGCGACCGTGGCCTCGAGCGAGAGCGCCGTCGCCTCCCGAACATGGTCGCGGGCTCGCCGCGCCGCGTCATGGCCCTCCCGAACGAGCGGGAGGGCGTCGTCCAGTCTGCCCTCCGTTAGTGCGTAGCGTGCGAGCTCACAGGCGGCCGCCGCCAACGCCACCGGATCGTTGGACTGGCGCCCCCGCTCGAGGCACGTCTGCTGATAATGTTTTGCCTCCTCTAATCGTCCCGCGGCAAAGTGCACGTCGGCGAGATTGTTCAGGATGTGGTTGGCAATCCGTTCGTGCCCCAGCAGGCGGTGCATCGCGAGAGCCCGGTCGCAGTGCTTGAGCGCGGCATCGAAATGTCCCGATGCCCGCGCCGTTATCCCGAGCGCCATGTGGGCATTGGCCATGCGCGTCAGACTCTCCGCGTCCGTCGCGAGCGCGAGCGCCCGCCGCAGGTATTCGGTGGCTTGATCGAGTTGTCCCAGGTGGTAAGAGTCGTTTGCCAGGTTGGTCAGGATCCGAGCCTGCAGGTCAGGATCCGCGTGCTTGGATTGACCTAAGGAGCGGAGCGCCCGCATGTTGTTCTCGATCGACGCGGTATATCGCTCCTGACTGCCGAGAACCGCGCCCATCTCGGTATAAATCTTGGCGGCCAGCTCGGGATCATCTGGAGGCGTCACGGCGGCAGCAGCCTGGAGTTCGCCGAGCGCCTTGGCCCAGCGGCCGATGGCGAACAATGCCATGCCACGCAGACGCAACAAATTTGCCCGCGCGTTCGCCGTGATCGGAAGCCGGAGGCCTTCCTCGACCGCCTTCAGCGCCTGCTTCGCATCGCCGGCACGCACAGCGAGCTCAGCAGTCTTGGTCAGGTACTGGACGTCGTCAGATGGCGCCTCCTGAAGGAAGTACGAGAGGGGCCGGCCGAGCCGGCTCGCGAACAAGCGCAGTTTTGGCAGTGAACAATTGGCCAGGTCCCGCTCGACGAGACTGACAAAGCCTTTGGTTGCGAGCCCCTGACCGAGCTCTGCCTGGGTCATCCTCCTGTCGGTCCTTGCCTGCCGCAGCCGTTCTCCCACTGAGTTCACTGTTAACTCCTCAGTTTTATGTGATTAAACAGACCCAGCACCACTATATTGACATGAATACACGCCGGTGGTAGCTTAAGCCCGCTGTCGCCATCGGGCTCTCACAAGGAGTGAGCTATGAATCGCCTGAGCCGCCTCTTTCTGTTACTTGCCGCCGTGTCGACGTGGCTGCTGACGACCGCTGACATCTGGCCGACCCGCTAGCGCGGTTGCTGCCCGCCGATCGCCCCAATATTTCGCATAAACCAGATCGACGTCTCGAGTCCCCGAATGAAGGTGGGCAGGTGGAACTTCTCGTTCGGTCCGTGCGCACCATCGCTGGGAAGACCGAAGCCCATCAGCACGATGGGAATGCCCAGCAGCCTCTGGAACGCTGAGACCACGCCGATCGAGCCCCCCGAACGAAGAAATACCGGCTGGACCCCGAAGGCGTTCTGGTAGGCAGTTGCGGCTGCGGCCGGGACAGCCCCGCGGCGCGGTAATTCCACCCATGGCGTCGCAGCTACGAGACGCACCGATGCGCGAAGCCCCTCGTCGCCTGCGCCCGCGATCCAACGGCGAAAAAGCTCGGCGATCTCGGCGGGTTGCTGATCAGGCACCAATCGAATATCGATCCGGGCGGACGCTCGGGAGGGAATCGCGGCCGGGCCGCCGGCGCCGTCTGTCGAAACGCGAGTCACGGTGAGGCCCGGTCTCGCCGTGGTTCGCTCGTACAGGCTATAGCCAGGATCCCCGCGAGCGGGTGGCGATCCCTGCGTCTTGACGATCGCGGAATCGGGCGGTCCGACGGCGGCCATGTAGGCCCGCGCTTCGGGTGTTATTGCCCGGACCCGACGGTAGAAGCCGTCGATCGCGACCCGGCCATCGGGAGCGTGAAGCCGGGCAACCAGCCGGCTCAGGTGCTGGAGCGGGTTCGGCGCCGAGCCGCCGAAATAGCCAGCATGCACATCTCGGGCCGGACCGCTGACGCCCAGCTCCAGTTGCAGGTTGCCGCGCAATGCGTAGGTTAGCGCCGGGCGCTCGGGCGAGGGGATCCGGGTATCAGAGATGACGATGAGATCTGCAGCAAGCGCGTCGCTCCCCTGCTGCATGCGTTTGATCAGCCCTGGACTGCCGATCTCCTCTTCGCCGTCAAGGAGGACCACGACGTTGACCGGCAGCTCGCTGGTTGCCAAGTAGGATTCCAGCGCCTTGATGTGCGTAAACAGCTGCCCTTTGTCATCGCTGGCCCCGCGTCCATAGAGATGGTCGCCGCGGAGCGTGCCACGAAACGGCGGCGTTTGCCACGCTTCTCGCGAACCCTCGGGCTGGACATCGTAGTGACCGTAGATCAGGATGGTCGGCGCGCCTGCCGCTCCCTGCCTGCGAGCCCAAACGAGCGGGTGGCCGGACGTCCGCCAGACTCGCGCATCAGCCAGGCCGATCCGTCTGAGGTGGTCGGCGAGCCACGCCGCGCACCGCTCGACATCACTCTTGCGACGTAGATCAGAACTGACCGAGGGAAACCCGATCAGTTCGCACAGCTCGTCAACAAAGCGGGCTCGGTGACGGCGGGCATAATCCACCGCCAGCCGGGCGCGATCCATGTCAACGGCGCCCGATCAGGCGCAGCAGGTTGCCGCCCAGCACCAGGTCTTCCTCATCTCGGGGTAGGCCAAGCAGGCGGATCTTGTGCAACTCCGCCCCGGGATGTAGCCAAGGCCCATCGGAGCCAAAGAGAAGTCGGTCTGGACCGGCTCGCCTGACGGTCTCGACCAGGTAGTCGAATCGGCGAACGCCGCTGCTGTCGGCGAAGACATTCGGCAAGCGGATCATCTGGTCGATGACCTGCCGGTGGGCGCGCCAGTCGTCCCCGAAGCTTCCAAGGTGGGGAACGATGAAATTGACGGTTGGGTATTGGCCGGCTACCTGTTCGATCAGCGGCGCATTGCCCATCACGTCATAGATGACCGGCAGGCGCAAATCCCTGGCCGTCTCGCAGATCTCTCGCGTGATCGGAGCGTCGAAGCGGTGAACCTTGATGCCGCGAAAGCCCCAGCGCGATTTCGCTCGGCCGACCATAGTGCGAACGTGTCCCTCATCACGCCCCGGATGGACGCCGGCAAAGGGAATAAAGCGGGCCGGATCGCGAGCGACCAGCCGTGCCAGCGCGGCGTTCGCGCGCGCATAGCTCCCGTGGAATGGCGGCATGACGACGGTCCGATCGATCCTGGCGGCGCGGGCTCGCCGAAGGTAGGGTTGCAGCGGCGCGTCGGTATTCCAGGGCGCCGTCAGCCCGTCGCCTTTGCCGAGATGGCAATGCGCATCGATGACCATGTTCGGCCTGCCTCGGCCGGCTCGCCGTCGCTACCCGGGACGCGGCCCCGCCGTCGCCAGTGGTCGGGTGGCCGCCGCGGTCGGCCGCCCGTCGGGACTGGACACCCGGTTTCGTTGCTCCCACGGCACCACCCGTCGGGTCGAG
>VBKA01000135.1:397-944 GCA_005879815.1 Chloroflexota bacterium | reverse complement strand
TCCGAGTATTCGGCGATTTCCAGAAGGAGCGTCTCGAACTCCGCGCGCTCAGTTTTGAGAATGTGCGGCTGCGCCAGCCAGCGCAGGACTTCTCGCCCGGCGATGGCCATCCGCTGCCGAGGCGAGGTCTCCAGACGCTCGTTCCAGTACCTGGTGAGCATGATCTCGATCACGTCCCAGGCCGTCTCGGCTCCGAATAGCTTCTTGACGTCGTCGGCATCGAGGATGCGGAACGCCTCGTCGAGCAGCTGAAGCAACTCGACCCGGAGAACGTTGATGTCGCCGTACGACGTGAACTTGACGTTATTCCGCAGGTCAAGCCCGGCGCGACGGACGACAGCGATGCTGCCGAAGCTCGGGTCGTAGGCCCGCTCTCTGATGACGTCTGAGATCCGCTTGTCGCGCCAGAACAGGGATACCTCATTGTTGAAGTGCACAAACAGTGGATGAAACTCGGTGTTCGCTCTTGATCCGGTAGGAACCCCGGCGCTGCCGTAGCCGAAAGCGCGACGGTAGGCGGACAGCCGCTCCCGCTCGGTGTAGCGCA
>VBKA01000135.1:0-358 GCA_005879815.1 Chloroflexota bacterium | reverse complement strand
CCCTTCCCAGCCGAGAGGTACACCGTACCGGCTTTGAAGAGTTCCTGCAATTTCTTGACCACGCGGAAGACGCCGATTTTCTCGTGCTGATAGATGTAGTAGAAATCGCCGATCGCGATGATTCGTTCGGAGACAACCGTCTCGTCGTAGGGCTCGACGGATGGGGCGACGCGCGTGACGCCCAGCGCGGGCGCGGCCTCGGGACCGAGACCGATGAGTTGCGCAAGACCTTTATCCGGTGGTGGGGCGGCCTTCTGATACCCGCTCAGGACCGCTTCGAGCTGATCGTCGATCTCCTTGACAAGAGCATCGGCCAAGCGTGGATCCTGGTAAATGCCGGAGGCAAGCCGGCTGGCCA
>VBKA01000113.1 GCA_005879815.1 Chloroflexota bacterium | reverse complement strand
AGTCAGGCCAAACCTGACCGGTCTGGCGTCCGGTATCGCGCCGATGAGTGGACCGACCGTGGGGTTGTAGCTCAGCTGGGAGAGCACCTGCATGGCATGCAGGGGGTCGGGGGTTCGAGTCCCCCCAGCTCCACCACCTCAGTCGGTCAAGTCATGGTGGTACCGCGAAGATCGCCCCCTTCGTCCTGACGAGAGGGGGCGTTGTCATACCCGGCGGCATGGGGAGCAGCGATGACCATGGCGGACGCCACGAGCGAGGTCCACGAGGCCAGCGATGGCCGCCGGTGGATGCTGCGTCGCGCGCGTCCGACCGATGCCCGCGCGCTGGTCAACCTGTTCGGGTCGGTGCGAGCGGAGGGCCGATGGCTCGCAACGCCCCCTTCGGCCGTGAGCGAGCCTTCCGAGTCCTATTTCGTGGGCGAGATGATCCGATCCGGTGAGACGCTGGTCCTGGTCGCAGAGGCGGACGGTGACGTGGTCGGCAACGTCCTGGTCAGCGTCGAGCAGAGCTCGGTCAGCAACCACATCGGCGTACTGTCCATCGCCATCCTCGATGGCTGGCGCGACGTCGGCATCGGCTCCGCCATGGTGCGCGCCGCGCAGGCATGGACCCGCGAGCAGGGGCTCGCCAAGCTGGCGCTGGGAGTCTTCCCCGACAATGAGCGCGCGATCGCGGTCTACGAGCACGCCGGTTTCCGGCGCGAAGGCGTTCGTCGCCGCCAGTACCGCGCACCGGGAGGATTCCGGGACGAGCTGCTGATGGCGTGGTTCCCGGACGAGGAGCCCTGACCATGAGACTGCGCTACCCGGAACGGGCTCGTTCCTTCGATGCCTGGGCCGGCGACTACGACCGGTACAGGCCCGGCTACCCCGACGTGCTCTTCGAGGAGATCGCGCGCCGGCTCCAGCTGCCCGAGACTCCGCTGGTCGTGGACCTGGGCGCGGGAACGGGGCGGGCAAGCCTGGCGATGGCCGCCCTCGGCTGGCGGGTGACCGCCGTGGAGCCCGGCAAGCCGATGCTCGAGGTCCTCCGCGCCCAGGCGGCGAACCAGGGCCTGATCCTGGCCACGGTGCAAGCCAGCGCGGAGGCGACGGGCCTCGATCCCGACAGCGCGGACCTGGCGACCGCGGCGCAGTCCTTCCACTGGTTCGACCACGCGGCGTCGGTCACCGAGATGGCCAGGATCGTGAAGCCCGGAGGTGGCGTGGCGCTGTTCTGGAACGTCCGCGACGCCGATCGGTCTGCGTTCGTGGCCGACTACCACAAGCTGCTCGAGCGGCTGTTCGGCGATGCCGACACCGGGCAGTACCTGCAGGCCGGCCGCTCGACGGGCCGCAAGTTGACGCAACGGGCGTTTGAGGAGTCTCCTGGCTTCGACCAGCCTCAGCTCGCCGAGCTGCAGCACGATGCCCAGATGACCCCGGACGACTTCGTTGGCATGGCGTTTACCGCGTCGTACGTGCGCGCGCTGCCCGCCGACGAGCAGGATCGGTTCCGCACCGAGCTCAACGCCTTGCTGGCGCGGCACGGCCACGCTGCCGGTGCACGCTTCACGGTGCCGTATCGCATCGACCTGTGGACCGCACGGAGGCATCCCGCATGACCATGCAGACCCGCAGGCGCGCCTCGCGCGGCGAGCGCTTCGACCCGGCCTCCTTCGAAGCGAAGTGGCGCGAGCGCTGGGAAGCGGACGGGCTGTACCTGGCCCGCGACGATGACGACCGAGCCAAGCACTACCTGCTGACGATGTACCCGTATACCTCGGGCGATCTGCACATCGGTCACTGGTACGCGGTGACGGGGCCGGACGTGGTGGCGCGCATGCGCCGCATGCAGGGCCTCAACGTCATGTTCCCAATGGGGTTTGACAGCTTCGGGCTGCCTGCCGAGAACGCGGCGATCGACCAGGGCGTACATCCCGCCACCTGGACGAACGAGAACATCGAGCGCATGCGCTCGCAGTTCCGGACCACGGGTTGCATGTTCGACTGGTCGCGGGAGGTGGTCACCAGCGACCCGGACTATTACCGAGGCACACAGTGGCTGTTCGCGCAGTTCTACAAGGCCGGGCTGGCGTACCGCGCGATGGCCGCCGTCGACTGGTGTCCCAAGGACCAGGTGGTGCTGGCCCGCGAGCAGGTCCTGGGTCCCGAGCGCCGCTGCTGGCGATGCGGAACGCCAGTCGTCAAGCGCGATCTGGAGCAGTGGTTCTTCCGCATCACCAGGTACGCCGACGAGCTGCTCGACTTCTCCGGCATCGACTGGCCTGAGCCGATCCGGCTGATGCAGACCAACTGGATCGGCCGCTCGGAGGGCGCCGAGATCGCATTCCCGGTCGATGCGCAAGGGGTCGAGGCGATCCGTGTCTTTACCACGCGACCCGACACGATCTACGGGGCCACGTTCATGGTGCTGGCACCCGAGCACCCGCTGGTCGGGACCCTCACCACACCCGATCGCCGCGCGGAGGTGGAAGCGTACGCGGCAGCGGCTCGCCGCGAAACAGAGATCGAGCGCATGAACGCGGAGCGCGAGAAGAGCGGCGCGTTCCTCGGCTCCTACGCGCTCAACCCAATGACCAACGAGCGCATGCCCATCTGGGTCGCCGACTACGTGCTGCCCGGGTACGGCACCGGTGCGATCATGGCCGTCCCGGCTCACGACGAGCGCGACTACGCCTTCGCCCGTCGATACGACCTGCCCATCCGGTACGTGGTGGCGCCCGCGTCCGGCGAGCTGCCGGATGGCGAGGCGTTCGTGGCGCACACCGCCGACGAGGTGCTTGTCGAGTCCGGGGAATTCACTGGCATGCTGGCGGCCGAGGCCATCGCCGCGATCACCCAGCAGCTGGCCGACATGGGCCTGGGCGTCGCGGCAGTGACCTACCGGCTGCGCGACTGGCTGGTGAGCCGGCAGCGGTACTGGGGCGCACCGATCCCGATCGTTTACTGCGAGCAGCACGGCGCGCAGCTCGTGCCGGAGGAGGAGCTGCCGGTCCTGCTGCCATCGGAGGTCGACTTCGCACCGACCGGGGTCAGCCCGCTCGCCTCGCACCCCGAGTTCCTGGCCGCCACCTGCCCGGTCGATGGTGGCCCCGCGCGTCGCGAGACCGACACCATGGACACCTTCGTGGATTCGTCGTGGTACTTCCTGCGCTACACCTCGCCCCACGACGAGCGAGCCTGGGATCCGGACAAGGCCAGGCTGTGGATGCCGGTCGACATGTATACCGGCGGCGCGGAGCACGCGGTCCTGCACCTGATGTACGCGCGCTTCTTCGTCAAGGCGCTGCGCGACATGGGGATCCTCGACTTCAACGAGCCATTCCTGGCGCTGCGCAACCAGGGCCAGATCCTGGGGGCCGATCACCACCGGATGAGCAAGTCACGCGGCAACGTGGTGAATCCGGACGACCTCGTGGCGCGCTACGGGACCGATGCGGTGCGGCTCTTCCTGATGTTCATCGGGCCGTGGGACCAGGGTGGCCCATGGAGCACGACCGGCATCGACGGGGTGTACCGCTTCCTGGCCCGCGTCTGGCACCTCTCACAGGCCGATGACGAGGCTCCGGGCGCGGGCGCTGCTGGCGCCTTGGGCTCGGCCGGGGCTGAGCGTTCACTGCGACGCGCCACCCACCAGGCCATCGCCGCGGTGACCGATGACTACGAGGGGTTCCGGTTCAACACCGGAATCGCCAAGCTCATGGAGCTCGCCAACGCGCTCGCGGACGCGCGGGCCGCGGGCATCGGTCGCTCGGCGGCCTACGCGGAAGCCGTCGACACGTTGCTGCTCCTCCTCGCGCCCGTGGCGCCGCACGTCGCCGAGGAGCTCTGGAAGCGGCGCAGGAAGCCGTACAGCATCCACCAGCAGGCTTGGCCGGCCTCCGACCCCGCGCTCGCCGCGGTCGATGCTGTCGAGCTGCCCGTGCAGGTCGACGGCAAGCTTCGCGATCGGCTGCGTGTAGCGGCCGGTACGTCCGCGGAGGAGATCGAGCGCCTGGCGCTGGCCAGCGAGCGCGTCCAGGCCTACCTCGGTGGACGCGCCCCGCGGCGCGTGATCCAGATCCCTGGCAAGCTCGTGAACGTAGTGACGCCGGGCGACTGACGTCGCTGCTCGTGGCACGAACCCGTCGGCGGGGCGATGGAAAGCCACGGGTAATCGGACGATAAGGCCACGCGCCTATCCTCCTGATCTGCTTCCGGGGCCCGGCGCCGAGTGCCCGGGCGCCGGACCTCGGACGCAGGACCACCTCTGTCTCGCCTCCCGACTGCGAGGCGCGACGTGCCACTCACGGATCGATTCGTGCTGGCCGGGATCGGCGGCGCCCTGCTGCTCGCCGGAGCGGCCGGCTGGATACTTCTGGCACCCGGCGCCGCAGCACCGGGCCCATCCCCGGAGCCCGCCAGCGTCCTGACCAGCGACCTCCCCTCTGGCTCGGAAGGCGGCGCTTCACCGAGCGCCGACGCGACGCTCGTGGTGGACATCGAGGGCGGCGTCGCAGAGCCAGGCATTCAGCGGGTGCCCGCAGGTTCGCGGGTCGCGGACGCGATCGTGGCGGCGGGCGGGTTCAGTCCGGACGCTGACGTTCCGCTCGCGTCTCGTCAGCTCAACCTGGCCGCGCGCCTCACCGACGGCCAGCAGATTTACGTGCCGAGGCGAGGCGAGGCACCCGGGAGCGGAGGAGGGGCGGCAGGCTCCGCCGCTCCAAGTCCCGGCGGCCCGGTCAACCTGAACCAGGCCAGTCCGGAGCAGCTGGACGCGTTGCCCGGGATCGGACCGGTCACCGTCCAGAAGATCGTGGCGGCGCGGCAGGAGCAGCCGTTCCGGTCCCTGGATGAGCTGGTGCAGCGGAAAGTCTTGACCAACGCGCAGCTCACAAAGATCCGCGACCTCGTGACCTTCTGACCCGCGACGACTCGCGCCACGCGGGAACCGGGATGCTGGTCCTGATCCTTCCGGCCGGGCTGTCCGGCGTGGCGCTCGGCATCCTGCTCGACGATCTGGCCGGCCCCGGGCCGCTACCGCTGGAACTCTGCGGGGCTGGGATCCTTTTCCTGCTGCTAGCCACTGCCAGGAGAGCCGTTTCCAGGATGCCACGGCCGGTCGCGCATGCCCTGACCATGGCTCCCATCCTGGTGCTGGGAATGGCGGTCGGGTCATTTCGTGAGTCGGAGGCTGCGCTGCCGACCGGACCCGGGACGGTCAGCGCGCTGGCAGGGACGAAGAACGAGGTCGTCATCAGGGCCACGGTGCTCGACGATCCTCGTCCCCGGGCGGACCAGCAGCAGGTCGTGCTCGAGAACGTGGAGGCGGATGGGCATCCCCTGCGCGGCCGGCTCCTCGTCTGGGTGCCACGGGCGGTGGAGGTCGGGACCGGTGACCGCGTTGTGTTTCGGGCGCGCCTCGAGCAACCGCAGGACTTCTACGGATTCGCGTACAGAGCCTTTCTCGCCCGCCAGGGAATTGGGGCAATCGCCCGGACGTTCGATGCCACCGTCGTGAAGCACCAGGAGCTGGGTCTGCCCGATGTTGCCGCGGGATTGCGAGGCACCCTCGTCGACGGCTTGAACACCATCGTGCCGGAGCCCGAGGCCTCACTCGGGGCCGGGATCCTGCTCGGGGTGCGGACCAGCATCGACCCGGCCGTGAGCGCGGCGTTTGCGACCGCCGGTCTCACGCACGTGGTGGCAATCTCCGGCTGGAACATCGCCATCGTCGGGGCGCTGGTTGCGCGTCTGCTCGACGGCCTGCGCCGGCGGGCAGGAGGCAGGATTATGGTGGAACCGATCACCGCCCTGGCCATCGGCGGGTATGTCGTCCTGGTGGGATCCAGCCCATCGGTCATTCGGGCAGCGCTCATGGCGGGAGCGCTGATGCTCGGGCGCCAGGCGGGCTCGCGCGCTCATGCCGCATCCGCCCTGATGCTCGCCGCCCTGGCAATGCTGCTCGTGGCGCCCTCGGTCCTGTGGGACGTGGGCTTCCAGCTCTCGCTGCTGGCAACCGCAGGGCTGATCGCGTTTGGGGCACCCATCGAGCGACGGCTTCAGGGCTGGCCGGGTTGGCTGCGGGAGCCGGTGGCGCTCACGCTTGCCGCGCAGCTGACCACGCTGCCGGTCATCCTGGCGACCTTCGAACGCATCAGCCTGGTCGCGCCCCTCGCGAACGTTGTGGTGGTCCCGCTCGTGCCGCTCGTGATGCTGGCCAGCGCCCTGGCCGCCCTCGCCGGCGTCCTGGGAGCCGCCATCAACATCCCGGTTATGACCGACGCGATCTCGTGGTTCGCTGGCGGTTCCGCGTGGCTCGGACTGCGCTTGATGATCCTGGCCGGCTCAGCCGCGGCAGCGCTGCCGCTCGCCGCTCTCCCCGTTCAAGCTCCGGGCTGGCTGGCGCTGGCGTGGTATCCCGGACTCGTCCTCCTCTGGCGCCGGGGCCGCTTGCAGCCCGATGGCCGCCCGGCCGACGGACCCGTGCCGCTCGCCGCCATCCGGCGGCCCTCTCGATCGCACATGGGACTGCGATGGCTGATGGGCCTCTCAGGCTCGTTGCTGAGCAGTCTCGGCAGACCACGGCGCGCGCTGGTGGCGATGATCGGGATCCTGGCGATGACCACGCTCGCGAGCCTGCCGGACGGCCGCCTGCACCTGTTCATGCTCGACGTCGGCCAGGGAGACGGCATCCTGGTCCTGACGCCCGAAGGCCGGACGATGCTGGTCGATGCCGGCCCTGACCCCGACCAGACGCTGCGTCAGCTCGGCGCAAAGCTGCCCTGGTGGCATCGGACGATCGACGTGGTCATCCTCACCCATCCCCACCAGGATCATGTCGGCGGTTTTCCCGCGGTGCTGAAACGGTTTCGCGTCACGGCCATCCTGGACAGCGGGCGTGCCTACCCCAACCCGACATACGACCAATTCCTGGAGGCCGCCCGAGCCGAACCCGGATCTCGGTACCTCCTCGCCCGTGCAGGACGGCGACTCACCCTCGATCCTCG
Source organism: Chloroflexota bacterium (assembly GCA_005879815.1). GTDB lineage: Bacteria > Chloroflexota > Limnocylindria > QHBO01 > QHBO01 > CF-82. The sequence goes on along the minus strand of VBKA01000113.1, from coordinate 2,073 downwards.
CACGACGCTCGAGATCTGGTACCCGAGCTCGGGAGACGCGGCCGCCCCGCTGCTGACGGGCGACATCAATAACGCCTCGGTAGTCGGCATCCTCCGATTTGGGGCCTTCAGCGCGCTGCTTACCGGAGATGCCAAGGCTCCGGTGGAGGAGCTCCTGGAGCAGCGGTCGGTCGTCAGGCCCGTCGACATCCTGAAAGTCGGGCATCACGGCTCGAACTCAGGCACCACCCCACGCTTCCTCGCCGAACTGCATCCCGCCGCCGGCCTGATCAGCGTCGGCGCCGGTAACCGGTATGGGCATCCGGCGCCTGCCACGATCCGCGCGCTGCAGGCTGCCGGAGCCACGGTTCTGCGCACCGATCTGGACGCGACCGTCGAGGTTCAGACCGATGGCGCCTCCTGGGCCGTCTCCGCTCGTGGGCGGGTCGTGCGTGAAGGCCTCGCACGGGGAGCGACCGGCGATGCCCCTCTGCATCTCAACCGCTCTCGGACGCCGGCAACGCCAGCGGGTAGCATCCTCGGATGGCCGTTCCGAACGCCGAGGAGGCCCATCGCATCCTGGTCGCGCGCCGGCTCCCGGCGGGGATCGTCGCGCACTCGGAGGGAGTGGCGCGGGTCGCGAAGGAGGCGGCGCAGCTCTTGGGAGCCGCCGGGATCCCCATCGACGTGGGCCTCGTCGAGGCCGCCGCCCTCCTCCATGACGTCGACAAGCTCGAGACGAGGGGCGGGCGAGGCGTCCACGGCCTGACGGGGGCGGCGATGCTCGAGTCGATGGGATTCGGGGAGCTGGCGCCGCCAGTCGTCGGTCATCCGGTGAGCGCGCTGCTCGATGACCGGCGCTTTCCGCGTGGGTGGCCATCAGTAGTCGTCAGCGTGGCGGACAAGCACGTGGCCCAGACGTTCATGACCATCGAGGAGCGCCTGGACGACATGGCGCGCCGGTACCCAAGCTTCCGCGTTGAGATCAACGCCGCTCGCCGGCCCGCGCTGGCGCTTGAACAGGAGCTGGCGGACGCCATCGGCCTTCCAGTCGCAAACCTCGTCGACCAGCTGCGGGTGGCGTGGCAGGCGTCCGCCGCGGAGCGGGCGGGCCGGTGACGACGTCGCTGCTCCTCGCGCACGGCGACGACGCGTTCGCGATTGCGGCGGCGGTCGCGGAGATGGCCTCAGAACTCGACAACGCCGACCGCATCGACTTGGCGCCCGAGCGGTCACCCGACGAGGCGCTGCTGGATCGAGCGCGGCTGGAGGCCGCCTCGGTCGGCCTTTTCGGGCCGCACCTGGTGGTCGTGCATCAACCACTCAGGGCGGCGGGTCGCTCGCTGTCCGGGGAGGAGAAGCTCCTCGGCCTGGTGCGCGACGTCCCGGACGGAGCGGCGCTGGCCCTCGCGGAGGAGCGGCCATCACGCGACGTCGGCAAGCCACCGGCGCTGCTTCGGCGCCTCGAAGCGGGGGTGCGCGAACGGGGCGGGAAGGTCGTGGAGCAACGCGCACCGCGCCGGGCCGAGCTGGCTGGTTGGACCCGTCGCCACGCAACAACCCTCGGCTTCTCGATCGAGGAGCGGGCTTCCTCGCTGCTCGCGGAGCGCGTCGGAGGAGCGATCTGGGAGACCGACGTGGAGCGCGGCGAGCAGACACGCGTGATCGATTCGGAACTCCGCAAGCTGGCGACCTACGCCGGGGAGCGGTCGATTGGACCCCAGGACGTTGAGCTGCTCACCGCGGACACGCGGCCGGCCTCCGTCTTCGCCATCACCAACGCCATCGACCGCCGGGAGCCGGCCGCCGCGGCGTCAGCGCTGCGACGCGCCCTCGAGGAAGGGCAGCCGGTGCTGCGCATCATGGCCTCGCTCCAGGGGCGGATCTCGGATCTCATCGTTGCCCGCGACCTGGTCGACCGTGGCGTGCCCCCAACCGACCTGACGCGCCTCGTGGGGCGCGGCAACGCCCGAATGGCGGAACGGGTCGTGGAAGCCGCACGCCGGTATCGGCCCATTGAGCTCGAAAGGATGCTGCGCGGGCTCTTCGAGGCCGATCTCGCCATCAAGAAGAACGACATCGAGCCCGAGGCCG
>VBKA01000112.1 GCA_005879815.1 Chloroflexota bacterium | reverse complement strand
GCATCAGCCGGCCGCTGGAGATTCGCGCAGTCGGCGGCGCGTATCGACGTGGAGTCAGCTGCGCCGATGATGGAAGGCTCCGCTACGTGTGGTCGTCCAACCCGTCCGCTGACCGCTAACCCCGTCGACGCGGACGTGCGGCATGGCCCGTGCGGGGCTGTGAGCCATGGACGAAGCCGCGCGCGTACGACTCCAGATCCGCGCGGTCATCACCGTCTATCGCGCCGAGATGTCGCGCCTGAAGGCATGGCAGCCCTCCGGTGAGACGAGCGAGGAATACGCCAAGTCCCTTCGCACCCGGTGCATCGACATCCTCGATGCCGCTCGGGCACTGCTCGACGGGTCGGCGCCGTGGCACCCCGACGTGATCGCCGAGCTGGAGCAGGCCCGCGCCGAAATCCGCACCGGAGACTGACGCGCAGGGGTCAGAGCGGGACGCCCTTGGTAGAATCGCGCGGACCTAGCAGGGACCGGCTGAACCTTTGTGCTGAACGCGATCCGCGAGTTCTTCGATACGTACCTCAGGGGAAGCTGGACGTCGATCATCGACATCCTGCTGGTCGCCGTCGTCATCTACTGGCTCTTCATCCTGATCCGCGGCACGCGGGCGGTGCGGATCGTCATCGGTCTGTCGATCCTGTATCTGGTCTACCTGGCCGCGCAGGCCCTCGATCTCAAGCTCCTCTCCACGCTGCTGCAGACGGGCGCGGTGGTGGGCCTGTTCGCGATCGTGGTGGTCTTCCAGCCCGAGCTGCGGCGCGCGCTGGAGCAGATTGGGCGCGTGGGCTCGCTGAACCGATTCTTCGTGTCGAGCGAGGTGACGCAGGCCGAGCGCGTCGCCGGGCAGGTGAGCCGTGCGGCGCGCCTGCTGGCGGGATCGCGACACGGGGCGCTAATCGTGCTCGAGCGGGACACCGGTCTCCAGGACCTGGCGACCGAGTCCGGGGTGCCGCTCAACGCCGAGCTCCGCGCCGAGCTGCTGGTCACGATCTTTTATCGAGGGACGGCTCTCCACGACGGGGCCGTGATCATCTCCGGCAACCGGATCCTGGCGGCGGGCGTGTTGCTGCCGCTGAGCCAGAACGTGCTCGACTCCGAGCGGTACGGGACGCGCCATCGGGCGGCGATTGGCATCAGCGAACAGACCGATGCGGTGATCGTCGTCGTCAGCGAGGAGACCGGCTCGATCAGCCTGGTCCTGCGTGGGCGGATCGAGCGCAACCTGACCGAGGAGCAACTTCGACGGCGGATCCTGAACCTGATCCGGCCTCAGACGCCGCGTCGCGCGGTGCCGCTGCTGCGACGCACGCTCGAGGGCCGATGGGGGCTGGGAGCGGAGGAGGAGCCGATTGGGCCGGCCGATCCCGAGTCGCGGATCATCGGGGAGGAGCGGACGCGCGAGCCGTCGCGCATCCACCTGCGTCGGCGGCGCGAGGGCCACGCTGAGGGCGGTGACGCGGCCGCGCCAACCGCGCCTGGGGCAGCCCCGGCGTCCCCGCCGACTGAGCCGGTGGTTCCCCTGGAGCGCCGCGGCTGATGCGCTGGATCTTCCGCAACTGGGAACTCAAGCTGGGGGCGACCGGGCTGGCCACCATCCTCTACACCGGGCTCGTCTTTTCCGGCTCGTTCACCGAGGCGCGCATCGCCGGCGTGCCCATCCAGCGGATCAACCAGCCCAATGGCGCCTATGTCATCACCCAGGATCTGGGCAACATCCAGGTCCATTACCGGCAGCAGAGCGGAACCAGCGCGCCGGTCACCACCGACAGCTTCGCGGCCACCGTGGACCTTTCCCAGTACGACATGCAGCGCGCCGGGCAGCAGCAGAGCCTTCCGGTCCAGGTCCGCTCCCTCGCGGATGGCGTTAGCTGGCTCGACTTCAATCCAACCCGCGTGACGGTGAACCTGGACGTGCTCGACACGCACAGCGTGCCGGTGGTGCTCGACCGGGGGACGGTGCCGTCCGGTCTCGAGCTTGGCGTCCCCTCCCTGAGCGCTGACAAGGTCGAGGCGCGTGGGCCACGTTCGCTCCTCAACCAGGTCACCGCCGCCCAGGCGCGGGTGAGCATCGACGCCTCGGGGATCGACTTCAACAAGCAGGTGCGGCTCGTACCGATCGATGCGCGCGGTCAGCCGGTGGAGGCCGTGGAGCTGGCCCCGGATGTCATCAACGTGCAGATCCCGGTCACCACGCAGGAGACGAGCAAAACGGTGCCGGTCCGCCCGCGCCTGGGCGGAGCTACTGCGGCCGGCTTCCAGGTCAACGGGATCACCAGCTCGCCCGCGGCTATCACGTTGCGCGGCACTCCCGCGGCGCTGGCTTCGGTCATCGACGTGACCACCGACCAGGTCAACATCGCCGGCCTGGCGACGAGCAGGACCTTCACCGTCAAGCCCGTGCTCCCGTCCGGTGTGCGCCTCGCCAAGGGGGAGCCGGCCACCGTGGGGGTCACGGTCGCCATCGGTCCTGCACAGGCCAGCCGCACCTTCCTGGTCGGGATCTCCTGCCGGAACGTGCCGTCCGGATCCAGCTGCCTGCCGCAGCTTGGCCAGATCTCGTTGACGGTTGGCGGTCCCGCGCCCGCGATCGCCGCACTGAAGGCGGCGCAGATCACGCCGTTCGTCGACGCCAGCGGCCTGGCGCCGGGGAGCTACCAGCTCGCTCCGTCGGTCACGCTGCCCTCGGGCATCTCGCCGGTCGGGTTCGCGCCCCCGGAGGTGCCGATCGTGATCGCCCGGCCCACTCCCAGCCCAAGTCCTTCGCCCTGAATGGGTCGCCTCTTCGGCACTGACGGGATCCGCGGCGTCGCCAACGTCGACCTGACCCCGACGCTGGCCCATGACCTGGGGCGCGCGGTGGGGCACCTGCTGGGTGGCAATCACCGGCGGGTGGTGGTCGGCCAGGACACGCGGCGCTCCGGTGACATGCTGGTGGCCGCCCTGAGCTCTGGCCTGGCCAGCGTGGGAGCCGACGCCGTCGAGCTGGGCGTGGTCACGACCCCGTGCCTCGCCTTCGTGGCCGCCACCGGCGACTACGACGCCGGGATCATGGTCAGCGCCTCGCACAACCCCGCGGAGGACAACGGGCTCAAGGTCATCTCCGGCGGGCGCAAGGTGGACGACGAGGCAGAGGACCAACTCGAGCACCTCATCTTCCAGGCGGAATCGCTGGCGCGACCGGCGAACGGGGAGATCGGGACGATCGTGCGCGACCCGTCTGCGGTGGATGCGTACCACGGGCACCTGGTCGAGGCGGCGGGCGAGGCGTTCAGCGGGCTGCGGATTGCGATCGACTGCGCGAACGGCTCGGCCAGCGTCATCGCCCCGGAGCTGTTCCGTGGTCTGGGCGCCGAGGTGACCGTGGTCTGCGGGGAGCCGGACGGCAGCAACATCAACGAGGGTTGCGGCTCCACGCAGCCGGAGGCGCTGGCGCGCACCGTGAAGCTCAAAGGACTCGACGTCGGCTTCGCCTTCGACGGGGACGCGGACCGGCTGATTGCGGCCGATGAGCGGGGCGAGATCGTGGATGGCGACGCGGTGATGGGCATCTGCGCCCTCGACCGCCTCGCGGCCGGCACGCTGGCGCACGGATTGCTCGTGGTTTCGGTGATGAGCAACGGTGGACTGGAGCGCGCGGTCAGCGCCGCCGGCGGATCCGTGATCCGAACTCCGGTGGGGGATCGGCACGTCTTCGAGGCCATGGAGCGCAGCGGCGCGGTGCTGGGCGGGGAGCAGTCCGGGCACGTCATCTTCCGCGACCGGGCGACAACCGGCGACGGACTGCTGACGGCCATCGAGCTCACCAAGACGATGCGCGCCGGCGGTGGGGCGTGCCTCTCCGAGCTCGCCGCCCGGATCCCGAGGCTTCCGCAGGTGGTGCTAAACTCGGCCGTCCGTCACAAGGATCAGTGGCAGATCGACCCCGAGTTCGGCGCCGCCGTGTCCCAGGCAACGAACGTGCTCCGTGGCAGGGGACGGATCCTGGTCCGGCCGTCCGGCACCGAGCCGAAGCTGCGGATCATGGTCGAGGGGGACGACTCCGACGAGATTTCTGAGATCGCCCGCGGGCTCGCCCGGCTCGCGGAGACGCGTCTGAACTGACGAGGGAGGGCGACCATGTGCGGCATCGTCGGGTACGTGGGGCCGCGCGACGCCGCCCCCATCCTGCTCGAAGGGCTCCGCCGGCTCGAGTACCGCGGCTATGACTCCGCGGGCATCGCGGTGCTCACCGACAAGGGCAAGGTCTTCGTCGAGAAGCGCGCGGGCAAGCTCAGCAACCTGACCGACCACCTCAGCGGCAACGGCAACACGCCGGTCGGGCACCCCGGAATCGCGCACACCCGCTGGGCCACGCACGGTCGCCCGAATGACACGAACGCGCATCCCCACGCGGACTGCACCGGCAACCTGGCGCTGATCCACAACGGGATCATCGAGAACTACG
>VBKA01000111.1 GCA_005879815.1 Chloroflexota bacterium | reverse complement strand
GCGATTGCCTCACCGATGAGCCCGGGCCCACGGTAGACGAGACCGGTCCACAGCTGGACGAGGTCGGCTCCTGCTTCGAGGGCTCCCGCGGCATCGGCCCCGGAGCCGATGCCGCCCGATGCGATGATCGTCACGCGGTCGCCGAGCTCAGTGCGCACCGCCTTGATCAGCTCGAGGGTCCTCGCCAGCAGGGGCTTACCGGACAACCCGCCTGGTTCGTCACGGATCGCCGTGCGCGTTCGCAGCGGCAGCCCGTCACCTCCTGAACGGGTGTTGGTCAGCACTACGCCCTGGCCTCCGGCGTCGCACAGCGCGCGCGCGAGGGAAACGACCACGCCGTCGTCGAGGTCCGGGGACAGCTTCACGAAGATGGGCCGCATGGACGCGAGCTCGTGTCCTACGGCGAGGGTTGTCTCCAGCAGGCGTGCGACCGTGTCGCGCTCCTGCATCGCACGCAACGCCGGCGTGTTGGGCGACGAGACGTTGAGCGCCGCGTAGTCGGCGATCGGGGCCACGAGGCGGAACGCGGCGGCGTAGTCGGCCAGCGCATCCTCCTCGGGGGTGCTCTTGTTGCGCCCGATGCTGACGCCGACCACGAACCCCGCCGGCAGCGAACGACGCGCGAGCATGACGTGACGGGCGAGCTCGGCCGCCCCCGCGTTGTTGAAGCCCATCCGGTTGATCAGCGCCTCGTCGTCGGGGAGGCGGAAGAGGCGCGGACGGTCGCTGCCCGGTTGGGGAATCGGCGTGACCGTGCCCACCTCCACGAACCCGAAACCGAGCGCGGCCCACCCGCGGAGCGCCACTCCGTCCTTGTCGAAGCCGGCTCCCAGGCCGATGCGGTTGCGGAACTCCAGACCAGCAATGCGAGCTGGCACTTGGCGTCGCGGCGCCCCGCTCGCGATTCCCAGGAGCATGCGCCCGGCCGCGCGCTCGCCAGAGCCCCGCAGGGCGCGCATGGTCAGGTGGTGGATGCGCTCCGGGTCGAAGCGGAACAGCAGGGGCCGTGCGAGCCGGTAGGCGGCCTGGCTGACCGCATACCAGCGCATCGGTTCAGTCGTCAGAGGCGCGCGGAAATGCCATCTGGGCGGGATAGACGGGCGGCAGCGGCTCGCCGATCTCCTCTTCCGGGACCCCGCCGGGAGCCATCAGCTCATGCCACACCTCGGTCCCGGCCGCGGGCGGGTCGTCGAGCTCCTTGATGGCGACGATTCCCTCGAAGCGGATCAGGCCCGGGTCGCCGTCATCGGTCTGGAGCTCGTGCTCGTACTCCGGGGCGATCTCGCATGCGCGACCGAGCGCGGCCTCCTCATCCTGGCCATCGACCAGGATCACCCGATCCTCGACCATGCGCGACACCGGCGGCTCGCCGATCAGGTAGGCGTAGCGCAGCTGAACTGCGAACCAGCCGCTCGGGTACGCGAGAGCCGCCTCGTCCGCCGATACGCTCGCGCGAGTGCCCACGGTCACGCCGGGGGAGGCTCCTCGCCCATTACCGTCTGCGACTGCTCACGCATGAACTGCTGTACGTAGTACGGCCCGAGGCCGTTCTTGCCCGAGCTGCCGGATCCCTTCCAGCCGCCGAACGACTGGATCCCGGGCCAAGCGCCAGTGGTAGCTCCGGAGCGTCGGTTGACGTACACCACGCCTGCCTGGATGCGGTCGAGGAAGCGCCGGACTTCGGTGTCGTCGCGACTGAAGATGCCGGCGGTCAGGCCATAGGGAGTGGCATTTGCCTGCTCGAGCGCTTCGTCCAGCGAGTCGACCTCCCCGATCACCACGAACGGCACGAACAGCTCGTCGCGGAAGAGGCGGTGGCTGAGGGGCAGGCCGGAGACCACGGTCGGCGTTGGGAAGAAGCCGCGCTGCGTCCCGTCTCCGCTCAGCACCTGGCCCCCGACCTCGATGGTGCCGCCGTCGCGCTGGGCTTCGGCCACCGCCTCCGTGAACTTGCCCAGCGCGCGCTCATTGATCACCGGCCCCATCCAGTTCTCGCGACGGGTCGGGTCGCCGACGGCGAGCTTCCGCGTCTTTTCGACCAGCGAGTCGACGAACTGCCTGGCCACCGTGCGGTCGACGTAGACCCGGCTGTTGGCGCTGCACTTCTGCCCGTCGAACCCGAAGGCGGAGCGCATCACGCCCTCTGCCGCCTCGTCGAGATCTGCGCTGCGGGTCACGATGGCCGGGTTCTTGCCGCCCATCTCGGTGATGATCGGCCGCGGATACTCGCGAGTGAAGCTCGAGTAGAGCCGCATGCCGACCTCGTAGCTGCCGGTGAAGACCAGCCCGTCGATGCCGGGGTTGTGCTCGAGCTCAGCGCCTACCGTCTCCCCCGGACCGGTGACGAGGTTCACCGCGCCGCCGGGCACGCCGACCTCGCGCAGGACCTCGGCGAACTTGAAGGCCAGCAGGGGCGCGTCGGACGACGGCTTCATGACCACCGTGTTGCCGGCGATCAGGGCCCCGGCTGCGGGACCGCCGGACAGGGCCATCGGGAAGTTGAACGGCGAGATGACGGCCCACACGCCGTGTGGCTTCAGCACCGAGCGCGTGTGCTCGGTGGGGGAGAGCGAGCCCATCGGCTCCACGAAGCCATGGTGGCGCTCCATGACGTCGGAGTAGTAGCGAAGCAGGTCCGCCGTCTCTTCCACGTCGCCGAGGGCCTCCAGGCGGTTCTTGCCGACCTCGATGGCCATCAGCGCCGCGTACTCGAACTGGCGCTCGCTGATGAGCTCGGCCGCACGCCGCATCAGCTCGATCCGGCGGCGCCAGCCCAGGTCGCGCCAGGCGGGAAAGGCGGCCCTGGCCGCCGCGATGGCGTCCTGGACGTCCTTGGCCGTCCCGACCGGGAAGCGGGAGACGACGACGTTCGTGTCGATTGGCGAGCGATCCTCGAACTGATCGTCGGCGAAGCGGCGCTCGTCGCCGATGAGCATCGGGTAGCGATCGCCGAGTTGGCCCCTGGCCGTGGTCACCGCCCGGTCGAACGCGGACTGGAGCTCCTCGTTGTCGGCCGAGAGCGTCGCGTAGGTGATCTTCATGCGAGGAGCGCCGGTGGTGACCATCGGTCCTGGAGCCTCCTGAGGACTAGCCGCGCCCGCGGACGGCGGGCGCCACCTGGGTCAGTGCGGGATTGGCCGTTCATTATCGCACCGCACTGGCGGAGGGCAGGCCGAGAGCCAGGCTCCGGGGGGAGAAGAGCCTGGCCCTCGACTCCGGCATGCTACACGGGCCTTCGCGCGCCACGCAACACTGAATCTGCAACAAATCGCGGCGATCGGCACCGATTCCGCGGCCTCGTCCAGGCCAAACAGGGCCGTCAGGGTCGAGCGCGGTGGTAGAGGCCCAGCTTGAGCTCGAGTGAAGTCCGATGGGGCGCCGCCAGGAACGTCCGGCCGCGGTCGCCGTAGAGGCGGACCAGCAGCTCTTGGGCGGTCGCCTCGTCATGGAGATCGAGGCGGGCGTGCACGACCTTGATCTTGAAGTCGTGCCGCAGCCACCAGCCGGTGCGGCGCTGGGTGGCGTCGTGCGCCTGGCTCACAACCTCGGGGTCGAGCAATGGCCCGACGTCATCGCGCCCGTAGTAGCCCATCACGATCAGGCGCCCGCCCGGCCGCAGCACGCGCAGCGCTTCCGCGATGGCCGGCAGGCAGGCGTCGTCCGCCTCGATCAGGCCGTGGAGGACGACGTCGACCGCTCCGTCGCGCAGCGGCAGCGCCTCAGGCTCCCCTTCCACGATGCGGATGTTCGGCTGGTGCGCCTGGCCTGCGCGGACGCGCGCGGCCTCGAGCAGCTCGGGTTGCGACTCGATGCCGTAGGTGCGCCCGGTGTGCCGCGCCAGGAGCATCGGATAGTGACCGATGCCGGTGCCGACGTCGGCGATGCGCTTGCCCGAGAGCGGAACGATGCGCTCCAGCGCGGCCAATACCTTGCGGTCCGGGTCGATCACGTCCCCGAGGCGCGCATGGAGGACCGGATCGGGGTCCGTCCAGGGCGGCAGGATGGCACGCACGGCGAGGCTGGAGGCTACGGGATCGAGACGCGTGTCTCGGCCGGAGCCCCCGCGTCCGTGGTGAGGAGCGCCTCGCCGGCCAACAGCTGCAGGTCGAACGCCACCGGCCCCCGGGCGCGTCGGGTGGCGATCAGCGAGATGTTCAGGGTCGCGCCCGGGTCGAGAGGACCCCAGCCGAGCGAGGTCGTTCCCGCCGGCTCGCCCTGCTCGCCGGGTCCGATGACCCACTTGGTCCAGGGTTGGATGAGGGCATCCGTCAGCCGGCCGGGCGATGGCTGGAACGGCGCCAGGAAGACGATCCGGTCGAGCGGCGTCGGCCAGCGGAGGACGAGCTCGCTGACGCGGGTCGAGGCCAGGTTCATGACCTTGATGGTCAGGTGGCCTGTCCCGCTGGCGGGGCTCCTTGGCAGCACGCTGACGCGTATCCGGCGCCTGTCAAGCGCGGCCGGCAGCGACAGGGAGAGGGGCGGCGTGGCGGTCGCGGTGGGGCTGGCCGACACCCCGACGGTTACTGAAGGAGTAGCCAACGGGGTGGGCGTGGCGCTCGCCCGCGGGGTCTCGCTTGTGGAGGGACCGACGCACGCGACGAGGATCAGCCCAACGGCCAGCGTTGTCGCCATGCTGGCCATGCGCCCCCGTACCCCGCGTTGTCCG
>VBKA01000110.1 GCA_005879815.1 Chloroflexota bacterium | reverse complement strand
ATATTGGTCACCGTGAAGTTGCGCGAGCGGAAGAGCGACGGCGGCACGAGTGGATGCGGTCTGCGGGTCATGAGCGGCACGAGCGCGACGGTCATCACTGCGCCCAGGCCCAGCGAGACGAAGGCGAGCGGATCGGACCAGCCGGTCGCCTGCCCCCGGATCCCGCCGAAGCTCAGCCCGCCGACCGCCAGCGCGATGGCCGCCGCGCCCAACCAGTCGAAGTGGCCGGTCGCCTCGGAATCCTTGCTCTCGTCGATGGCCGTCCATGCCAGGTAAAGCGCCGCGACGACCAGGGGCGCGTTGATCAGGAACGCGACGCGCCAGCTAATGGTGTCGACCAGGAAGCCGCCGACCACCGGTCCGGCGATGGTCGTCACCCCCGATGCGGCCGCCCAGACGCCGAAGGCGCGGCCGCGATCGTCGCCCTCGAAGGTCGCATTGATGATCGCCAGCGAGGTCGGGACCAGGACCGCGCCGAAGGCGCCCTGGATGAGGCGGACCGCGATCAGGACCTCCATGTTGGGAGCCAGCCCGCAGGCGATGGAGGACACACCGAAGCCGCTGAGGCCGACCGTGAACATCAGGCGCCGGCCGTACGTGTCGGCCAGGGCGCCCGACAGGATCAGGAGCGCCGAGAGCGTCAGCAGGTACCCGTTGACGATGTAGGACTGTCCCTCCAGCACCGTCACGAAGGTCGCGGGCAGGTCCTTCCCGATCGCCTTGAGGGCGACGTTGACGACCGTCGAGTCGAGAAACACGATCCCCGAGCCGAGGACGACGGCGGCCAGTGCCCAGGAGCGGCGTTGCATCGCGCCATGATCGGGGATCGGTCAACGGCCGGCTCGCGGCGCCCCAGTGGGCTGCTGCGCCGGGGCGAGGCGTTGCACGGGAATGGCCTGCTGCCCCACACTGCGCGCCTGTGACAGCGGCGACGCCTCCCGCCCCGAGCCTGTCGCCCTTCGCCGTGTTCCGTAGCCGCAGCTTCGCGCTGCTGTCGGTCGCCATCGGAAGTCGTGGGCAGAGCGCTCCCGTCAATCGCTCGGTGCGGGGGCCCGCGGGATGAATAGGATTACCCAGGTCCTCTTGGCCACCGGGGCCCTCGGCGTGGCGGTCATCGTGGGGCTTGGCGCCATGTCGCGCGGGACCTTCGAGAAGGCGAAAGCGCCTCAGCCCACTCCGGTACCGCTGGTCACCTTCCGCGCGGCACCCGACGGTTGGGCAGTCGGCCAGCAGGATGCAGTGCTCACGCTCGCGCGAGGTCCCGTGGCGGGCAGGGCCACGGTCGCCCGGATCACCGTGTGCCGTAACGCGTACGCCGTGACGGCGGACGGTACGCTGGCCCACGGCCTCGACACCGATGCGACCGCCATTGCCTTCGGCCTCGCGAGTCGCGACGACCTTCGTAAGGTGCTCAAGCCACACGCAGCGACACTCGCCAGCCTGCAGGGCTACTACCTGGACATCACCTTCCTCGCGGCTCGCCAGACTGCCGGCGCGACCGAGACCGATACCTGGCTGCTACGCGCAGACCTGGGGAATTGCGTCGTGGTCGTCGATACCTCGGATGACGACTCGGGTGTCGACCCGGCAACCGAGGTGACCATGCCGGCGATCCTCCGCCTGGGCATCTTCGCTCTGCCTGATGGCGGCAACCTCATGGTACTGATGGCCAGCGAAGGCATTGGCACGAGGTCGAAGCCGGACCAGACCGATATCGACGAGGCGACCGGAATCGTCAACGGCTTCACCTTCCACACGGCGGCCCGTAGGTGACCGCCGCGACCGTGGCCGCCGCTTCCCGGGTCGGCCCCTTCGCCATCTTCCGCAACCGCTACTTCGTCCTGCTCTGGACCGGCCAGCTCATCTCGACGATCGGCGACGCCCTCACCTCACTGGCCGCGGGGATCATCGTCTTTCAGGTGACCCACTCGATCCTGAACGTCGGGATCATGCTCATGGTCACGTCAATCCCCGCGCTCGTCTTTGGCCTGGTGGCCGGAGTCTTCGTGGACCGATTCGACCGCCGGACGATCATGCTCGCGTCGATCGTCCTGCGCGCCGCCCTGGTGGCCGCCATCCCGCTCAGCCTGTCGCTGACCGGCAACATCCTGTCGCTGTACGTCATCGTCCTGCTGTCCGCATCGGTCCAGCAGTTCTTCGACCCCGCCAACGACAGTGTCCTCCCCGAGATCGCTTCCGACGAGGAGCTGGCAGCGGCCAACTCGCTGATGGCCATCGCCCAGTTCGGATCGACGGCCATTGGCTTTGCACTGGCCGGACTCCTCATCGGCACGAGCCAGAAAGTCGTCTTCTACCTCGATGCGGCCACCTTCCTGTTCGCGGGCCTGATGATCTCTCTCGTCGCGATCAGGCCGCTCGAGGTGCACGAACGGACGACGGTCGGCCATGTGATCCGTAACCTGGGGGTCGGAGCGCGCTACATCTGGGCCACGCCGCTCCTGCGCTCGACGGTTGCGCTGCGGACGCCGGTCATGGTGGTCTTCGGCCTGCAGAACGTCCTCCTCCTCCCGTTCGCCATCACCGTCCTCCACGCCAGCGAGTTCGAGTATGGTCTCCAGGAGGGCATCACCTCGATCGGTTTCGTCGTCGGCAGCCTGCTGATGGCCCATTACGCGCAGCGGCTGCGGGAGGGAAGCTGGCTCGTCATCAGCTTCCTGGGGATGGGCATCGCCAGCCTTGCCTACGCGCTGAGTTCGAGCATTTGGTTGGCGTTCCTGCTCATCGGAATCACCGGGTTGCTCAACGCCCCGTCCTTCGTGGCCGTGCGGCTCATCAACCAGCGGAACACGCCGCGCGAGATGCGCGGCCGTGTCTTCAGCACGGCCAACGTCATCCGCGAGGTCGTCTACCTCGTGGGGATGGGCCTGGCCGGGTTGGCCGATGTCTGGGACGTGAGGCTCATGTTCGCGCTCAGTTCTGCCGTCCTCATCGTCGTCGCGCTCGCCGGGGCGGCGCTGCCGGGGATCGGACAGCCCGCCGCCGAATGGCGTCGCACCATCGCCCTCCTGCGGACGGCCCCCAGGGCCGCGCTCGGCGCGGTGCGGCCGGTCAGGGTGGCGGACATTGCAGCACTAGAACGCTTCTTCCCGGCGCTGGCCGAGATGTCGCAGCGCGATCGCGATGACCTCGTCGCCTTCGGCCGGGTAGTGACGGCCGATGCCGGTACCGCGATCACCAGGGCCGGCGACACGGGTGACAGTGCCTTCTTCATCCTGTCCGGGCGTCTCGCCGCAGGGGTCGCCACGGGGGACGGAGAGTACCGATCGCTGGCGAGCATCGGCGCGGGTGACGTGATCGGCGAGATCGCGGCCCTCACGGGCTCGGCCCGTACCGCGGACGTCGTGGCCGAGGAGGAGACCGAGCTGATGGAAGTCCCCGCCACCACGCTGCGCCAGCTCATGGCGCTCCCCGATTTTGGCTCCGTTGTCCTGGGGAAGGTGAGCGAGCGGCTGGCCCGCACCGCGTCGATCGGCGACCTGCCGCGGTTCGCCCACCTGGACCAGCAGGCGCTGCGCGAGATCCGCTCTGAGGCATCTGGACCCAGGACCACGACCAGGCGGCCGCCGCGAAAGCGTCGTTCCACGCCGGCTGCTAAATCCGCAGCAAAGGCGGACCCTTCGGGTGGGAAGCGCAGATCCTGATTCATGGACGCCTTTTTGCCGACCGCTCACGACGAGCTGATCGCGCGGATTGCACAACTGGCGCTTGTGCCGCGCGTCGGGCGTGAGAGCGGGCGCTAGGAAAGAGGTTCGAAGCGGGCGGTGAAATGACGAAGCGCGGGGGGCTGCTCCACGATCCGCATGCCACGCAGCTCGCTCGCCCGCTCGGCGACCCATCGGACCACCTCGATCACGTAGTCGACGTGCGACTGGGTATAGACCCGTCGAGGGATCGCCAGGCGGACGAGCTCCATGGAGGCCGGCGTCTCCGTCCCGTCGGGGTGGATTCCGAACATGACCGTGCCGATCTCGCAGCCACGGATGCCGCCCTCGCGGTACAGCGCCACCGCCAAGGATTGACCCGGATAGGCGAGCGGGGGGATGTGCGGCAGCAGCGCCGCTGCATCCAGGTACACCGCGTGCCCGCCAATCGGCTGGACGCACGGGACGCCCGCCTCAACCAGCGCCTCCCCGAGGTATGCAGTCGAGCTGATGCGGTACCGCAGGTAGTCCTCCTCGACCACCTCCTGCAGGCCCTGTGCGATCGCCTCCAGGTCTCGCCCCGCGAGCCCGCCATACGTCGGGAATCCCTCGGTCAGGATCAGCAGGTTCCGGCAGCGCTCGGCCCAGGCATCGTCGTTCATCGCCAGCCAGCCCCCAATGTTGGCGATAGCGTCCTTCTTGGCGCTCATGGTCATGCCATCGACCAGTGCCGCCATCTGCGAGACGATCTCGCGGACCCCGACATTGGCGTAGCCGGGCTCGCGCTGCTTGATGAACCAGGCGTTCTCCGCGAAGCGGCAGGCGTCCAGGAAGAGGGGCAGCCCGTATCGGTCGCACACCTCGCGCACCGCGCGCAGGTTCTCGAGGCTCACCGGCTGGCCGCCACCTGAGTTGTTGGTGACGGTGACCATCACCAGCGGCACGTTCGCGGGCTCGTGCGCGCGGATGCACGCGTCCAGCGCCTCAACGTCCATGTTCCCCTTGAACGGGTGCAGGACCGATGGGTGCTGGCCCTCCTCGATCACCAGGTCGACGGCTTCGGCGCCGGTGAACTCGACGTTGGCTCGCGTCGTGTCGAAGTGCGTGTTGTTGGGCACCACCTTGCCCGGACCGCCGACGACGCTGAACAGGATCTTCTCCGCCGCGCGCCCCTGGTGGGTGGGGATCACGTGCTTGAACGGAAAGAGCGAGTGCACGCTCTCCAGGAATCGGTACCAGGACGGCGACCCCGCGTAGCTCTCGTCACCGCGCTGGATGCCCGCCCACTGCGCGGCCGACATCGCACCGGTGCCCGAATCGGTCAGCAGGTCCATCAGGACGTCATCCGCATGGAGGTTGAAGAGGTTGTAGCCGGCCGACTCGAGCTTCTGCTGCCGCTCCGCAACCGTCGTCAGCCGGACGGGCTCGACGCTCTTGATGCGGAACGGCTCGATGATCGTCTTCCAGCGCTCCATGCTGGCGAGAGCATAGGCGTGGCAAGATCAGCGACCGTGCCGCAACGGCACATTGAGACTTGGTGACTGCGGCCAATCGGACCATGGAGGAGCAATGGGTTGAACTGGGAATCTCTGGGCGGTTCGCTGGCATCCACGCCGGCCGTCGTCAGCTGGGCGGAGAACGAGATGCAGGTCTTCGCCATCTTCGCCGACGGGCAACTCTGGAGCCGCTACTGGGATGGCGCGACGTGGCACGAATGGCATCCCCAAGGCGGCGAGCTCATCGGAAGTCCAACGGCGTGCACCTGGGG
>VBKA01000139.1 GCA_005879815.1 Chloroflexota bacterium | reverse complement strand
CCTGGGAGAAGGGGTATCCAACCCACTCCTACCAGCGCACCGTTGACCAGTGGTGGGCTTCGCCTGGCCACCACGCGATCATGGTCGGGAACTACAACGTCGCTGGGGGCAGCTGGTCGGTGTCCAAGAGCGGCGCGACCTACTCGGTGATGGTCTTCGTCAAGACCTGCTCGGCGACCTCGACGGGGTCGGTCAACAACCCTCCCCCGACCCTGACCTCGCGCTCGCCCGGCTGGGGAGCCACCGGCGTCTCGCCGGCGACCAGCGCATCGGTACGCTTCAGCGAGGCGGTGCATGGCGTCTCGACCTCCACATTCGTCCTGCGGGACGCGAGCACCGGAACCGTCCTCCCCGCAACGGTCACCTACGACGCCGCGACCTACCGGGCCGTGCTGCGGCCCAGCCACTGGCTCGCCCTGGGACATGGCTACCGCGTCAGCCTGAGCTCTTCGATACGCGACGCGGGCGGAGCCAGCCTCGCGTTCACGAGCTGGACTTTCACGACCGCCAGGGTCCAGGTCTTCAGTCCGACCCGCCTCGTCTCGTTTGGGGCCGGCAAGCACGTCGGCTACCGCTTCGGAACGAACGGAGCGGTGCTCGCCACCAAGTCATACACCCTGGCTCGCGCCTCGTCAGCCTCCGCCAGCAGGCGCGCGTTGGTCACCGGCCACGGCGGGACGTGGTACCTGATCAGCAACGGCATCTGGGCTGGCTACTGGGTCCAGGCCTCCAGCAGCGTCGTTCTCCACTGACCGATGGCGGCTGCTCCGCCTCATCCGCGACGAGGGTCGCGGCGCCGATTACCATGACCTCCGCGCGAGGAGGATGCCGGAGCTTCCGCCTTGCGCCAGTCGGTCACGGGGCGTAGCGCAGCCTGGTAGCGCACCTGCTTTGGGAGCAGGAGGCCGCCGGTTCGAATCCGGCCGCCCCGACCAGAACCCGCATCGGCGGGGTTCCGGAGGAGGGCGTCCCCGCTGTGACGGAGGTGAGTCGCACGAGCCGCGGAACCGAGGTGCCGGGCACTCTGCCGACCATCTCCGTGGCGCCGACTCCCGTCCCCTATCGAGTTGCCAAACGCACCCTCGACATCATGGCCTCCTCGCTGGGGCTGATCGTCAGCTCGCCGCTCTTGATCGCCATCGCGGCCGCGATCCGCTTGGAATCACCGGGAGACGTCCTGTTCCGCCAGGAGCGGGTGGGCCTTGGTGGTCGACCCTTCCGGCTCTACAAGTTCCGGACCATGCATGCCACAGCCGACCAGGAGACGCATCGTCGCCACGTCGAGCAGCTGATCCGCGGTGAGCCACCTGACGGCGACGCGGGAGATTCGACCTGGATCCCGCTCGCGGCGGACCCTCGTGTCACGCGCGTCGGCAGATTCCTGCGTCGCAGCCACCTCGACGAGCTGCCTCAGCTGATCAATGTGCTGCGTGGGGAGATGAGTGTCGTCGGTCCGCGACCGCCGATCCCGTACGAGGTCGCGCTCTACGAGCCCTGGCACCTCCGGCGACTCTCGGTGGTTCCCGGGCTCACCGGCCTTTGGCAGGTTCGCGGCTGGGGAAAGCTGAGCTTCGACGAAGGCGTGGCGCTCGATCTCGAGTACATCGCGTCGCGCTCGTTCTTCGGCGATATTGCGATCGTGCTGCGGACCCTCTGGCAGATCGTGCGCGGCCGCCAGTTCTAGGCCTTGGGCGCTGGCGAAGGCGTCGCTCCAGGCTCGCGGAGGGGCATTCCCGCCAGCACGCGCTCGGCGACCACCAATCCCAGACCGATGAACAGCCAGAGCACGAACGAGGGCGAATTGCCCTCCAGCAGCATCTCGGTGAGGCTGTTGAGCGACATGGCCAGCGTGCCGGCGGCTGTCGCGAGCAGCAGGCGTCGGCGCAATGCATCGGGGGCGCGTCGCGCCACAGCGACCAGGCGCCCGATGAGCGAGACCATCAAGGCGGCGAGGGCGAGCGTGCCAAGCACCCCGACCTCGGCGAGCTGGTGCAGCCAATAGTCGTGGATGGTGTGGAACCGATACAGGCTGACGCCGAACTGCGCATAGACCGGCGAGCCAAAGACGTTGGCGGCCGCCCCGCCAAAGCGGCCCGGTCCGACGCCGACGACTGGGTCGTGGAGGACGACGGGAATGCTCTCGGCAATGAAGATCGTCCGCAGATCCTGTCCTGCGGCGATCGCGTCTGCCCGACCGATGGTGATCTCCCCCAGGTCCGGAGCTGGGCCACCGCCTCCGGAGTCCGGGCCGGCCAGGATCTCGCGAGGCATGTACAGCGCCGTGCCCAGCGCCACGGCGCCGATCGCCAGGGTGACGAGCAGCACCTTCCGATCGAAAACGAGGGCAAGTGAGCCGGTGCCGAGCGCAAACGCCAGCCATCCGCTGCGCGAGAAGGTGAGGACCAGCGCCACCATCAGGAGGTAGATGAACAGCAGCGCGGCGATGCGTGCACCTCGGCCATGCAATGCCCTGAATCCGAACAGGCTGAAGGCCAGCGCCAGACCCAGAAGGGGCGCCAATTGGTTCGGGTTGCCTAGGAAGGCGGTCGCCCGCGCGCCCTCACCGAATCCGCCCTCGAAGGCCGACAGGCCCAGGAAGTCGGGCGTCAGCAGCCGTTGGCCGATGGCGATCAACGCGGCAACGCCCATGATTGCCAGGAACAGCGCCAGGGCGCGCCACAGCCACGTTTCGTCGCGGATCACCATCCGGGCCAGGAACAGGATCGCCATGGCATCCACCGTCGAGACGATCCCGGCCACGGCGACGATGGGACGCACCAGGTTCACAACGGTCGAGACGAGCGCGACCAGGATGTATCCGGCGATCAGGAAGAGTGCGCGGTCCTTCAGCCCGTCCACGAACCGTCCGCTCATCGCTGCCCGTGCGGCGATGCCGAGCCCCGCTCCGAGCAGCAGCGAATCGGTGTAGCCGTAGACGGCGAGCGACGACCCCTGCCGTGCGATGGCAGGCAGGATCACCGGGTCTGCCAGCGATCCAAGCGCGGCGAAGACGAGCGTGCCGGCGGGCCACCGGAATCCGGCGTAGGCGAGCAGAGCGATCCAGACTGCGATCCCGGCATACGAGTACGGGGTCGCAAGACGCGCGGCGGCGACGACCGCCAGCACGGCTGCAAGGCCGACCACGATCGGCGCCATCTGCACGCTGCGCCGCAGGTTGCCGAACCGCAGGAGCTCTGCCGTCTGGGCCGTCCTCACCCCGCCTGCACCTCCCGGAGCCGGACGATAGACCATCCAACGCCCAGCAGCAGCCAGAATGGGAACGCGCCGGCATTGGCTTCCAGCAGCATGGTGGTCAGCGAGCTGAAGATGCCCACGAGTCCAGCCGCCACGATGGCTGTGAGCACCACCCTTCCCTCGGTCGCTTCACGTGTTGCTCGGGCGATGCGCAGGAGAGGGAGCAGTATGAGTCCTCCGAAGGCCAGGGTGCCGAGGATCCCGGACTCCACGACGAGGTGCAGCCAGAAGTTGTCCACGGTCTGCTGGTGGAAGAACTTCTTGAATCCGATCTGGTAGGTGAGCAGCTTGTTGGTGCCGTAGGTCCGGTAGACGGGCGTCGGATACCACGCCGCGACGGCACCCCCATAGCGCCCAGGCCCGACGCCCAGGATCGGGTGGTCGGCCAGGATCGGTCCGGCATTGCGGACCAGCCGTGCGCGAAGATCGCTTCCACTGGCGACCCGGAGGGCCCGATCGATGGCCGAACCCAGGAAATCGCTGCTTGGGACGTTGCTCGCGGACGGCGATGCGGTGCGCGACGGCGTGGCTGACGCCGTTGGTGTCCCGGTGCCGACCGCTCGCGCGGAGGCCTGTGGCGGTCGACTGCCCAGCACGTCACGCGGGAGGACGGATGCCAGCAGGAGCGCGACCAGGCCAATGCCCGCCGCGTATGGAAGGAGCCGCAGCTGGCGGGTGAGCAGGGAGGCCGCGACGATGCCGGTGAGCGTCCCGAACCAGGCGCCACGCGAATAGGTGAAGAGCAGCGCCACCGCCAGGACGAGCGCGAACGCCGCGGCCAGCAGCCGTCTCCGTCCGATCGAGAAGGCGGCTGCCGCGATCGGCACGGTCAGGACCATGCCGATCAGCACACCGAAGGCGTTCGGGTCACCTACCAGCGAGCCGATGCGCACGCCTTCGCCGGATCGTCCTGCCGTGGTGCTCAGGCCAAGGATCGTGGTGCCCAGCAACGCCTGCAGGACCGCGATCAGGGAGGCAACCCCGATCACGATCGCAAAGAACCAGACAATGCGGCTGCCCCTGGTCAGATCGACGCCGGCCAGCGGCGCCAGGAAGAAGAGGGCGATGGCATCAACGGTCACCGCCAGACCGAGAAACGCCACCACCGGCGGCACCGCGTTGACCAGGGCCGAGATACCGGCCAGGGCCAGAAAGGTCACCAGCAGCGGCAGCGGCCAGCCGGTCAGCGCCCGGCGGGCACGACCCTCCTGCAGGGCGCGAAGGAAGATCGCTGGTCCGATGACGACGAGCAGCATCTCTCCGAACGCGGAGGACAGGGCAGTCAGGTTGGAAGGAACCATCCGGTCGAGGAGCGTGCGATCAAAGAGCGGGCCTACCAGGAGCGCCGCGAGTCCCGCCCGTGGATAGCGATAGGCCGCCACGGCGGTCATCGCCAGGAGCGCGGCACCGGACGCGACGAATGCCCATTGCGAGACGCGCCCTGCGAGCACCGTGAGCGCGGCAAGGAGAAGACAGGCAATGGCAATCGCAAGCCCCGTCCCGTCGACGCTGGCAAGGCGGCCGGCCGCGGGGGCCCTCACCGGGCGCGAGGGTGTGCGCTCGAAGTGGCCGAAATCACGGTGTGCTGGCCGGCGGGTAGGGATCGGTGCTGCCGACGTACCAGCCCTTTTGGCCTTGCGCCCCGAACAGCTTCTTCGCCTCGGCGCGAATGGCGGCGCGCTTTGGGATGAGGAGTTCGCGAGCGGATTCGTCGGAAGATCGACGTACCCCGGGTAGCCGAGCACGACTCGGGTGATGTTCCGCTGGAGCACGAGGGGCAACAGGCTGGTCAAGTTACCAGCATCCCCGCGCGGGAAGTCCGTCGAAACCGTCTCCGCGATCGCGTTCAGGATGTCCGGCAGGCTCAGCACCCAGTTCGAGCTGGCGATCTGGTCGCCGAGCGCGACGAGAAGCTCCTGCTGCCGCTCGGCACGCTTGAAATCGTTCTGTTCGACGACGGTGCCGCTGGGCATTGTCAGCGTTCCCTTCCGAATCCGCGCGAAGGCCAGCGCGTGGGCTCCGTCATAGACGCGGCAGCCCGGTTGCAGGGTGATCCCCACCCTCGGCCTCCAGGTCGGCCCGGTATACGTCGTGTCGGCGAGGGTGCCGTCGAGACACAGGCGCAGGCCCCCGAGCGCGTCGATGAGCTCGGAGAATCCCCGGAGGTTCACGGTGGCGTAGTAGTTGATTTCGATGCCCAGGTAGAGGCCGACAGAGCGTTGTAGGGTGCGGATTCCGCAGGCACCACGATCGGCAAGGTCCGGACACCAGACCTTCATGTTCTGGCTCGCGACGGTGGTGAGGGAGTTGACCTTGTCCGGATACAGGCCAGTGGCGAAGACGCGGCGGTTCGGGAGTGGCATGAACCCCGTATCGCGCGGGATCGAGACCATCAGCGCCGTATGGCGTACCGGGTCGACGCTGACGACCAGGATGGTGTCGGTAAGCGCCTCCGTTCGGCTCGGGTCCGAATCGATGCCCAGCAGCAGGAAGTTGATGCGCGCCTTGCCGTCCCAGTGGTAGTTCGGCTGGTTGAGGGGCTGGTTCGACCCGCCTGAGGCGATCGGTGCGCCGCCGGCGAAGACGTCATGCAGGGTCCGATCGAGGCGGCTGAGCACGATTCCCGCCCAGGCATGCATCACCACCGT
>VBKA01000092.1 GCA_005879815.1 Chloroflexota bacterium | reverse complement strand
GGCACCACCGGCGAAGGCGTACTGCTTGGCACTGACGAGCGGAAGCGGGCAGCTGTGCTCTTTCGGGCCGCGCTGCGGGGAACGCTCATTGTGCATGCCGGGGCGCAGACGACGCGGGACACCGCCGACCTCGCGGCGCATGCTGCCGAGATCGGCGCCGACGGGGTGGCTGTCATCCCGCCCCCCTACTTCCTGCTCGATGAGGTCGCGCTGGCGGACCATCTGGTCGCGGCCGCCCGCGCCTGCGCGCCGCTTCCCTTCTTCATCTACTGCTTCGCGGCGCGTAGCGGGTATCCCGTGAGCCTGGCGGCAATCGAACGCGTTCGCAGCGCGGTCGGCAACCTTGCTGGTCTGAAGGTCAGCGAATCTCCGTGGGAGCGAGTGGAGCACTACCTTGGCCTCGACCTGCCGGTCTTCATTGGCCAGGAGCCGCTCATTCCTCGCGCGCTCGCCGCCGGCGCGGTGGGCGCCGTCTCCGGCCTTGCCGCGGCCTTCCCCGACTACGTGCGCGAGGTCCTGGATCGGCCAGACGAGGCAGGCGAGGCCCGACTCGAGCGCCTCCGAACGACCATGGAATCGAGCGGCGCACCGTTCATCGCCGCGATCAAGCACGTCCTGGGCCGCCTTGGGGTTCCGATCGCGCCGGACGTTCGTGCTCCGCTGAGGCAGCTCAACAGCGACCAGGCGACGCGGCTCGACAACGCCCTGTTTCAGCTCGACGCCCTCGTCCCAGCACCGGGCGCACGCGTAGGGTCGTAATTCTCAGCCAGCGAGGGTTACGACACGCGGGCCGCCGAACGAGGCTGGAAAACGCGCAAAAATCAAGGGGTGAGAGTTGCGCCGAGGATTCGGGGCTTCGCTGTCAATGCGCCGAGGCTAATGCTCACCCATCGAGAAATCGGCGCGAAATCGCCGCGTAAATCGGCCGAGCTAGCCCGTCTCTCCTCCGGTCGGGGTGGCGGTGGCGGTGTCGTATGCGGCATCGAGTCCACGCACTGGCGCGGGTGCCGAAGCGGCGGCGTTCATCTCGAAGCGCGAGGGCGGCGCCTCCGACGCCAGGTGCGCGATCTCCTCATCGGTCAGGTCGAAGCCGAAGCGGATTGCCGCCAGGTTCTCGTCGACGAAGCGACGCGGCAGCGACTCGCGAATCGAGCGCTCGTCGTAGTCGACGGCCGCCAGTCGCAGGAGCCGGCCGAGGGCAATCATGTTGCCGAACAGCTCCTTGCCGAAGTGCTGGCTGCCCAAGGCCGCGAACGGGATCTGCTCGTCTCCAGGGCTCGCCAACCCGAGGTCGGTGACCACCTTGCGCCCCTGGATCCGCAGGTGGCCGCGGTTGGCCAGCTTCAGCAGGATGTCCGCATCCTCGACCACCGGGTTGGCGATGGGTTCGTCGTCGAAGATCACGAAGGCGTCGGACATCGAGCCACGCACCGAGGAGTCGTAGTCGAAGAGCACGGTCACCTGCTTGCCCATGCGTGCCAGCAGGTTGCCGAGCACCCCGGCGATCACGCGGACGCCTTGGCCCCCGACCCCGTCGAGCGCGATCGACGTTGCCATGGATCCGAGTCTACCCGCTTGGGCGGACGACCACGGTGCCAGCCAGCTTGTCGTGCCACCCCTGCTTGCGTCCATCGGCCGCAACCCAGATCACCCCGATGGCGAAGACGAAGAACGAGAGGGCTAGCCCGAAGAAGCGGCCAATCGCTCGCGCGGGCCCAATCGGCTGCCCGTCGACCGCCCTCCGGTCGATGAGGTAGGCGAGCGTCCGGATCCAGAAACCGGCGTAGCGCAGGCCTGTCGCCGGTCCCACGGGCTGGGTTGGCGGTGTCCAACCCGGATCAGCGCTGACCGTCATGCAGGCTCCTTGTCCGGCGATACGCCGGCCTCGCGGAGGGCGTCATCCAGGCTGATCTCCCGTTTGGCCACGCGGAGCTTCAGCTCCGATGGCAGCCGCTGCATGACTGCCAGCTTGCGCTGGGCCTCGGCGCGCTTTGCCTCCTTTTCATCGACCCGCTCGGCAGCGGCGCTCTTCGTGGCGAGCTCGGTCGGTTGGTCCTGCGTCCGCGGATCCTCAGCAGTCGCGCTGATCTTCACATCGCCCGGCGCTACGGACGCGGGTGCCGGTGCGTTTGCACCCGTCCGAAGCCACTCCGGCACCGCGAGGCCTGCCTGCGCGAGCGCCTCGGCGAGCGTCAGCTCCTTCCTGGCAACGGCCAGCTTGACTTCAGAGGACAGCTGCCCCATCAGCGCAGCGCGCTCCTGCGACTCCGCGCGCTTGCGTGCCTTCTCGTCGTCCGTTGCCGGTCTGTCCCTAACGGCCGTCGCGGCCACGGAGGTCAGCGGGCCTGCCGGCTGGGAGGGCAGTGCGCCCGGACGCTCGGGCACTTCCGTCATGCCCGCCCCGTTGCCGTTGGCCGCGGCAGCGGCGCCATCGGCCTCGCCGTTTCGCGCTGGGTGCTGCGCGGGGTACAGGACGCCGATCTCGTACTGGTCGAGCGCCTCCGCACCCTTGGCCGCGCGCTTGTAGGTCTTGCGGTAGAAGGTGAGCATCTCGTTGGCGCTCGCGAAGCCGATGCGGCGCCCGTTGTTCTCGATGCACTGGCTGGTGATGTCCACGAAGCTGAAGCCGTCCCACTCGATCGCTTCGCGCATCACGTTGCGCAGGTGCTGGAGGTGGTAGACGGTCGTCTTGGCGTAGAGGGCGTGCTCCGAGCTGCGAACGATGCCCTGCAGGTTGATGGGCGGGTTGGGGTTGCCGATGGGGCTCGACAGCGTCTTGGTGCCGGTGGGGGTGGTTGGCCCGGTCTGGCCGCCGGTCAGCCCGTAGATCTCGTTGTTGTTGCAGAGCACCGTGACGTTGGCGTTGCGCCGGATGGTGTGGATCAGGTGATTGCCGCCGATGCTGGCGGTATCGCCGTCGCCCGCCACCACGATCACGTTGAGCTCGGGGCGCACGGTCTTGATCGCCTCGGCCACCGGCAATGTGCGGCCATGCAGCGTGTAGACGCTCTCGTGCTTCAGGTACGAGCCCATCCGACCGGTGCAGCCGATGCCCGTGACGATGACCGTGTTGGTCTCGTCCAGCGCCATCTCGTCGAGCACGATGGCCAGCTGCATCATGATCGTGCCGATCCCGCAGCCGGGGCACCAGATGGTCGGGAACAGCTCGACCTTGAGGTGCTTCTTGTAGCCAAGCTCGGCCATCGTCAGCTCAGGCATTGGGTCATCCTCAGCCGATGCCCAGCGGAGAGGGTGCTCGCCGCTCGGTCGGCGCGTCCGGGACAGGAGGCTCCGATGGACCGCCGGCCAGCACCCGCGCCAGGCCCTCCCGGATCGCCTCGATGCTGATCCGGCCGCCCATAAGCGGCACGCGCTTGACCTCGCGCCGCAGGGCCAGCTCGACCATGTCTGCGTACTGCCCGTCGTTGGCCTCGATGATGACGACCTCCCGGTAGCCGGCCGCGACGTCGCGCAGCTCGTCGTCGAGGACGGGGTGGATGCGAATCGGACGGAAGAGCGCGTAGTCCGCGGCAAGCGGAGCGGCCACGCGGGACACGATCCCGTAGCACACCACCAGCACCTCCGCGCCGCGGTTCCAGCCGTGCTCGAACAGGGGATAGCGCCCGGCGATCTCCAGGTGGCGGTGCTTGGCGTCGTAGTACTGGCGCAGGTACTCGTCGGCGTCCGCCGTCGCGGGCTCTCCGGCGGAAGGCCCCGACTCGTACATCAGGACACCGGCGAAGAAGCGGGGGAAGCCGGCAACATGGCGCGCCAGCGGCGGCATGTCACGCGGGACGATTCGGAGGTCCGCGGCCAGCTCGTCTAGGTCCACGACCTCGTTGAGGTGCGCGACGAACGTGTCCGACAACAGGACGACCGGCGATCGGGACTCCTCTGCGGCGTTGAAGGCATCCACCGTGACACGGAACGCTTCTTCCACTCCGTTGGGGTAGAAGGCGATCGGCGTGTAGTCGCCGCTCGAGCCGAACCGTACCTGCATGATGTCGCCCTGCCCGGGCATGGTCGGCATCCCGGTCGCCGGCCCCACGCGCTGGACGTCGACAAAGACCGATGGCACGCCGACTTTCTGGGCGTAGCCGATTGCCTCCTGCATCAGGCTGAAGCCGGGTCCGGAAGTGGCGGTAAACGCCTTCGCGCCGGCCAGGCTGGCGCCGATGACGGCGTTCGCCGAGGCGATCTCGTCCTCCGCCTGCAGGAATCGGAAGGTGTGGTGATGGGCGGCCGCGTACGCGGAGGCGATGTTCAGGATTTCGGTCGATGGGCTGATTGGATACCCGGCGTAGTAGCTGGCGCCGGACGCCACCGCAGCGTGGAACACCGCCTCATTCCCCTGCACCAGCTTGCGCATCAGATCAGTCCGCGGTTGCCGAGCCTTCGGACGTCCGGCGCTCGGCAGAGCGCGCGGCGTGGGCCTCGACGGCGGAAGGGATCATCTCGATCGCCAGGTCGGGGCAGTAGCGCTCGCACAGCCCGCAGAGGATGCAGTTCTCCACTTCGATGACCGCATCGTTGCGCATCACCAGCGTGTCCTTGGGACAGATCTCGATGCAGATGTCGCAGCGCTTGCAGAAGACCGGGTTCCAGCTGATGTTCGTGTAATCGACCCAACGGATCCCGTCAGCATGGTCGCTGGATGTGCCGGTCCCGAAGGCAAGGGCGCTGTCGACGCGGTCGTCTGTCATGGGAGGGGGATGATACGCCGCGCTCAGGCGCGCCCGCCAAGGGACCCGATCGTCCGATGACTAGTCCGCGGCCGCGCGGTCGACCCCCCCTTCGCCTCTCTCTACGCGGTCCCGGTCGACAGCCGGCACCCGCTCGTCCCGGCGACGACCGCTCACCATCGCGACCACGGCTCCGATGATCAGCGCCGATGCCACGAGAGTGCGTGGCGTGATCGGTTCATTGAGGAAGAAGGCTCCCAGCCCCACGGCCACGATGGGGTTCACGTAGGCGTACGTCGCGACCGTCGAGACCGGTGCGTGCTGCAGCAGCCAGGTGTAGGCGCTGAAGGCGACCAACGAGCCGAAGACCACGAGGTACGCCACCGCCAGCAGCGACGTTGTCGAGAATTGCGCCGGATTGGTGCGGCTGAACTCCCCGGTGATGGTGCCGGCCACGGCCAGCAGCGCGCCGCCGGCGAGCATCTCCATGCCCGTTCCGAGCAGACCGGAGCGCGGCATCGGGGCATGCCGCGAATAGAGGGAGCCGCTCGCCCAGGAGATGGCGGCGATCACGACCAGGCCCACGCCGAATGGATTGACGGCGGCAGCACGCCGACGAACCCGGCGACCACGCCGCCAATCACCAGCAGCGGTGGCCGGCGACGGGTGATGACCGCCTCGAACAGGTTCAGCCAGATCGGCACCGCGGCGACGAGGACCGCGGCGATCCCGGAGTCGATGTGCTGCTCTGACTGGACGACGAGTCCGTTGCCTCCCAGCAGCAGCAGGCCACCGATGATCGCTGCCGATCGCCAATGCTCCATCCGCATCGGCTCCAGCCGTGCCGATGGCGACCGGCTCAACCGGCCCCGCAGCCAGAGGAAGCCCACCATCAGCCCGCCGGCGATGAGATAGCGAGTGGCCGCGGAGTAAAACGGCGGCAGCGTC
>VBKA01000069.1 GCA_005879815.1 Chloroflexota bacterium | reverse complement strand
GCATGCCGGTCGCGGTGCCGCCGTTGTAGTTGTTGGTCGAGTCGCGGATCCAGTTGGTGAAGAAGGTCTTGGGATCCTTGGCGTAGTCGGCCTTCATCTTGGCCAATCCGCTTGGCGGGGTGGGCAGGCCGGTGCCGATCTCGTTGCCGACGTTCTGCAGGCTTGGGTAGGTTCCCGGCACGCCGCCAAGATCGGGCTGGTGGCAGCTGACGCAGCCGGCGGAGTTGTAGACCTGCTTGCCGCCCTCCGGCGTGTTGGCGACAGGGGCCTGCGACTGTGAGGCCGCCTCCTCCGCCCATCCAGTGACCAGCGCGGTCACCGCATCGATCTGCTCCACCGTCAGCGATCCGCCCACCTCCGTGCTCCAGGCCGGCATGTCGGAGTTGACGTTGCCCGACACCACGACGCCGCCATACCGGATCACCAGGTTCACGTAATCCGGGTTGACCTTGAGCTTCTTGGCAATGCTGGGGCTGTGGAGGTTCGGAGCCATGTTCTTGGTCCCGGGCACCTGGCCGCCCTTGCCGTCATCGCCGTGGCATCGGGCGCACTGGGCCGCGGAGGCGTCGGTCTTGTTGTTGGCGAAGACGCGTTCGCCATACGCGAGCTCGTCCTTGCTGGCCTGGGCCTGGCGGCCCGTCAGGCGGGACGGATCGGTGACCCAGTAGAAGACGGTGAAGAGCGCCAGCGCCGTGACGACAATGACGCCCAGCGTCTTCAGGCGCATCGGCTCAGGAGGATGTCGCGCATCGGCTCAGCCGGTGCAATGCGGGATCTTGTCGGCGTCCCGGTTGTCGAACGTTGCGGTGCCGATGGGCGGGCCGGTCTCCTTCTTGCCGGTGTTCACCACGTACTGGCCGCCAGTGATGCTGGTCGGGAAGCGGTCCATGCCACGCGGAGCGGGACCCGCCCGCTTCTCGCCGAGGATGGTGTATTTGCTTCCGTGGCAGAGGCATTCGAACCAGTGGCTCTTCTCGCAAAGCGGCGGGATCTGGCAGCCGAGGTGCGGGCACTTGCGGTACAGCGCCAGGACCTGGTCCTTGGGGTCCGGCACGCTGGTTTCCTTACCGTCGACCAGCGCCTTGCCGGCTGGGACGTTCACCAGGAAGAGGCGTGCCTTGGGGTAGCTGAAGGGCTGGCCCTTGGCCCAGTCGGGGAAGAGCGAGGTGATGTCGCTGGCGCTGCCGATCGCGATCTCGCCCCCGAGGCCACCGCTCAGGTTCGGATAGAGGAACGCGAGCGTGCCGCCAAGAAACTCGAGCGAGAGCACGCCCACCCCCACCCCAATCATGCGGCGCATGAAGGTGCGCCGGCTGATCTCGCCGGCCGGCTGCTCGGTGACCGGCCCGTAGGAGAGGTTCGTGCTCATGTCGCGCTGCTCACAGGTTGAAGAAGATCCCCTCCCACGGCCAGCGCCAGTTCCAGCCGGGGCCGCGGAAGAATGAGCCGATGAAGGTCACGATCAGGCCGCCCACCATCAGGCACAGGAAGAAGATCCAGATCAGCTTCCGATCGCGCGCCGCCTTGAACGGCGAGCGGTCGATGTACGGGATGATGGCCAGTCCTACCAGGTAGAGGGTTGGGACGAGGACACCGGCCACGGTGGCGTTGAAGTAGCTGAGGATCTCTTGCAGACCAAGGAAGTACCACGGCGCCTTGGCCACGTGCGGGGTGACCGATGCGTTGGCCATCTCCTCGAGCGGGGCCTGGATCAGGAACGAGGTGACCACCAGCAGACCGCTGATGAGCCCCGCCATCAGGAACTCGGCGCGGAGCAGGTGCGGCCAGGTGAGGACGGTCTCGTCCGGCCGCTTGTCGACGCGGACCATCGATTCCTGCTTGACGTAGGCGAGCAGCCGGAAGCGCTCGGTTCCCGGGCCGCCGGGCGGGCCAGGCAGCTTTGGGCCACCGCCGGGCCGTTCGACGGCCGGCACCCGCGGCGCCTGGCTGGGAGCCGTCTTGTCGGCGATCGCGTTGGGGCGCTTCTCGATGGTCATGGCTCTACGAGCTCCATGCTAGCGACGCTCACACGGGTCCGCTGATGCCGCCATCCTTCCGGATCCGCCAGAAGTGGACGATCATGAAGATGGCGGCGATGAGCGGGAACGCGATCACGTGGAAGACGTAGAAGCGGATGAGCGTGTTCTGGCCCACCTCGATGCCGCCCAGGATGAAGATCGACGACTCGCCGGGGATGAGTGGTGCGTAGGTCGCCATCTGGCTGCCCACCGTGATGGCCCAGAAGGCGATCTGGTCCCACGGCAGCAGGTAGCCGGTGAAGCTCAGCAGCAGGGTGAGCAGCAGGAGGACCACGCCGACCACCCAGTTGAACTCGCGCGGCGGCTTGTAGGCACCGTGGTAGAAGACCCGGATCATGTGCAGGAAGACGGTCAGCACCATGAGGTGCGCGGCCCATCGGTGCATGTTGCGGACGAGCGAGCCAAAGGCGACCGAATTCTCGATCGACAGGATGTCCTGGTAGGCGCGGCTCACCGACGGGACGTAGAAGAACATCAGGTAGAGCCCGGTCACGGTCAGCGCCAGGAACAGGAAGAAGCTGATTCCGCCAAGGCAGAAGGTGTACGTGTAGCGCACGGCGTGACGCTTGACGCGCACCGGGTGGAGGTGGAGGAAGACGTTGTTCATGACCGCCAGCGCGCGCGTGCGGCTGGTGGTCGGGTACGGCTGGCGGAAGAAGGATCGCCAGATCTGCGATTCCTTGACGGACTTGTAAAGGTCGCCCGGCCCCGGGAAGCTCATCGCTGCACCGGCATGCCGGCTACCTGCCCGATCTGACCCAGGACGTTGTCCTTGTAGCTCTCCAACAGAACCTTCCCGTCAGGCGTGAAGCGCTCGAGCTCGAGCCGGTCCATGGTGATGCAGTTGGTCGGACAGCGCTCGACGCAGAGGTTGCAGCGGATGCAGCGCTCCTCGTCGATGATCATGGCGATCCCGCGTGGCCACGACTGGAAGAGGTCGACCTCCGGGTCGTCGCCGCCCACCTGCGCCTTGTCGACCATGTAGATCACGCCCTCGGGGCACACGTCTGCGCAGAGCCCGCACAGGATACAGCGGGGCCCATCGATGTTGATGTTGTGGTTGCACTGGAGGCAGCGCGCGCCCTCCTCGATCGCGCTGCGGGTGTCGTAGCCCACCTCGACCAGGCTCGTGAAGTCACGCCGCAGCTCCGGGGGCGCCATGGGGATGTGGTGGCGCTCGAACGACTCGTAGTCCTTGGGCATGTCGTGCTCGAGGGTCTGGGTGATCACCGCACGGTTGATGACGGGAAGCTCCTCGAGCTCCACGTCGCGTGCCCCTGTCAGCCATCGGTCCACGGCTCTCGCGGCCCGCCGTCCGCGGCCGGCGGCCTCGATGATGGTGGCGGGACCGGTCACGAAGTCGCCGCAGGCGAAGACGCCGTCCACGTTGGTGACGAAGGAGTCGGCGTTGGTGCCGACGTACCCGCGGCTGAAGTCGAACTTCATGGCGTTATAGGGCGTGCCGTCGGCGTGCCGGGGAGTGGTTCCATTCAAGGGATTGGTGCGCCAGGAGGAGACCGAGCCGCCGTCCAGGACCGAGCGCGTATCGGTCACGCCCAGGTGTCGATTCAGCTTGGAGCCGAACTCGCCGAGCACGTTGTTATCGGCCGCCTGGCTCGTGCACGGGATGACCATGTCGCAGGTGATGGTGAACTCGCTGCCGGGAATCGGTTCCGCGGACCGACGGCCGGTGGCGTCCGGCGGCCCCAGGCGGGTGCGCTGGAAGGTCATGCCGGTGACCTTGCCGTGGTCGTCGGTGATCACCTCGACCGGCGAGGCGAAGAACTCGAACTTGACGCCTTCGAAGCGTGTCTCGTGCTGCTCCTCCTCGTCGACGACCATCTCCTCCGGTCCTCGCCGGTAGAGGATCGTGCTCGTCTTGGCGCCCAGCCGGAGCGCCGTGCGGGAAGAGTCCATGGCGGTGTAGCCGCCACCGACCACCACCACGTGATTGCCGACCCACTGCTCCTCGCCCAGGTTGGCGCGCTTGAGGAAGTCGACGCCGTAGATCACGCCGTCGAGCTCCTCGCCGGGCACGTTCATCGCCACCGGATACATGCAGCCGGCGGCGACCACGACGGCATCGTGACGCTCGCGAAGCTGGTCGAGCGTGATGTCGCGGCCGATCTCGACGTCGTAGTGGAACTCGACGCCATGCTTCGCGACCCACGCCACGTCGAGCTCGATGACGTCTCGCGGCAGGCGGAAGGCCGGCACGCCGATCAGGCACGTCCCGCCACCGGAGGGGAGCGCCTCGTAGATGTGGACCTCGTGGCCGTAGCTGGCCAGCTCCTTGGCGACAGTGAGGCCCGCGGGTCCGGCCCCCACCACCCCCACGCTCCTTCCGGTCTGGGGCGCCACCTGGACGTTGTCGGGCATGTTGTTGCCGTAGTGCCAGTCGACGAGGAAGCGCTTCATGGCCCGGATGGCGAGCGGCTTGTCGATGTCGGCCCGACGGCAGGCCTTCTCGCACGGCGCGCTGCACACGTAGCCGCAGATGGCGGCGACCGGGTTCGGGTCGCGGGCGAGGATGTATCCCTCCTCGAAGCGACCCTCCGCGGCAAGCATCAGGTAGCCTCGGCAGTTCGTGTTCACCGGGCAGCCTTCCTGGCACTCGATGTTGCACTGCAACCAGTCGACGCCAACTTCGGCTGTCTGGAACCGAAGCGGAATTGCGTTCTCTGAGATCACTAGCGTTCGCTCATCGGGTCCGATTTGGAGGCTGGAGGAGGTCGCCAGCAAGGTTTGGGCGGGGTGCCAGGGGAACGTTGGGGTGCGCTTCCTGGAGAGCCGGACGAGGAGCCGCGCAAGGAGCCACCGCGAGCCGATGCTACCGTTCGCCGCTTCGGCGTGTCAAAGAAGGGCGCGCCGCGTCAACGGAAGAAGTAGGCCTCCATCACGCGCCGGGTGATGGGCGCGGCAAAGTCTCCCCCGGTCCCCAGGGGCACGGTCACCACCACGGTGGCGACCGCGATGCTCGGGCCGTTCATGGGCGCGAAGGCCGGGAACCAGGCGTCGGGGTCGGGCCCGCCCGTCTCCGCCGTGCCGCTCTTCCCGGCAGCGGCGATGGGAAAACCGGCGAAGGCGTTGGTGGCCGTTCCGAGCGGCGAGGTGACCACGGCGCGCAGCGTGGTGACCACGAAGTCCATCACCGGCCGCGTGAGCGGGATCTTGCGATGCACCGTTGGCTTGCCCTGGTACACGACCTGCCCGTTCGGCAGCGTCGCCTTCAGGACGATGCGTGGGCGCCAGAGCGTGCCTCGATTGCCCCATGCGGCGTAGGCCATTGCCTGCTGGAGCGGCGTACCCAGGAATGACCCCTGCCCGATCGCCAGCTGGATCTGGTCGAAGGGCCCGTACGGGGAGTACTTCCCAGTCCATCGCTTGTGCGTCTTGAAGTAGGCGGCGTCCGGGAGGACGCCAGGGCTCTCAGCCAGGAACGCGATCCCGGTCGGCTGGCCGTAGCCGAAGCTCGCCTGCAGATCGGTCAGGGCGGTCCTGTTTCGCTCGTACACAAGGATGCTGAGCGGCATGTAGGTCGTGTTGCAGCTAAGCGCCATCGTGTCGACCCACGGTCGGAAGCCGGCGAGGGACTCGCGCATCCAGTTCTTGAAGGTGAATCCCGAGTACGTCCAGGTGCCGGGGCAGAGCATGCGCGTCGCCGTTGTGACGGTCCTCGTCTGCAGCGCGGCGCCAAGGGTGAATGGCTTGAACGAGGAACCGGTCGGATATGCGCCGAGGACCGCCTTGTCCATGATCTGCTCCTGGCCGGGCCTGGCGAGGGGGAAGCCGCGCAGGGTCGTGCCCAGGGTCATCGCGTTCGGGTCGAACGCCGGGAGTGAGGCGAGCACCCAGACCTCGCCAGTGCGCGGGTCCACCGCGGCGTTGCCGACCCGTGGATAGCGGCTCATGGCTGCCTCGGCGGCTCGCTGCAGGTCCGGGTGCAGGCTGATGGTGAGCGTTGCGCCGGGAATCACAGGCGTGTGGAAGACCGTGACGGGGTCCATGCCGGGTCGTTCGGCGAGGAGCTTGAAGCCTGGCGTCCCGCGAAGCAGCGCCTCAGCGCCGTGCTCAAGCCCGCTGCGACCGACCCAGTCACCTGGCAGGTAACCCTTGGCCGAGAGCGTCTTGAGGTCCTCCGCGGTCACCTTGCTGACGTAGCCGATGGCCTGGCCTGCCAGCGACTCCTGCGGATACACGCGCATGCCATCGCGCCGGGTCATGGCGAACACGGTCCCATTGCGGGACACGATCCTGCCACGAGGCGAGGTCTGCCTGGTCAATGCGAGAGTGCCGTCGCTGCCCAGTTCGGGGAAGAGCAGCTCCGGGTTCCAGCGCACCTGCCACGTGGAGGCGCCCTGACCCAGCATCATCGTGCGTTGCAGGCTTATCTCGCCCAGCAGGTCGGTGGAGAAGGCGAGGCTGACCGGCACCGCCATTCCCGGCACTGGGCCGGCGGCAAGCGACTCCTCCGAGCCCGATGGCGAAACGCCAGGCGTGGCGGAGGCGCTGGGCGTCTCAGAGGCGCTCGGCGCGCCGGAGAGGCCGGGCGTACTGGAGGCCCCGGGCTGCTGCGAACCCCTGGCGACAGCTGCGGGGAGGCGCGCCTCGGGTGGCAGCGCGGCAGGCTGCGGGTCGCCAGGGGTCGCCACCAGGCCGGTCTCGTGCACGAGTGTGGCGAACTGACGATGGAGTGCGACGAAGCGAGCGTGCCCGACCCTAGCCTGGTCGATGGGCGCGAGCAGGTCCCACATCGCCTCGAAGTTGCCGGCCGCCCAGGCCGCCAGGTATTGCTGGGCTGTGAGCTTTGCGGCCGCGGCTGGCGGCGTGGGAACCGGTGTCGGGTACGGAGTCGGTGCCGGTCCAGAGGAGCAGGCGCTGAGCGTCACGAATCCAGCGAGCGCCAGGATCGCGAGCTTTCCGGTGCCTGGCGCGCGGCCTTCCAAGAGGCTCCCCCAACGGCTCGTCATCTCGCCAGCATTACCCGCCGGAACCCCTCGGCCGCTCGATAGCCGGCTCGCTCGCCGAGCTCCTCTGCCGTGCGACGAAGCCATCGCTCGGTTTCGGTGAAGCTCGTGAACTGGCTCTCGTGGCAGCGCAGCGCGGCGATCTTGCGGTCGAGCGTGCCCCCGATGTCGACCAGCTGGTTCGCCTCGTTCGTGCTCCACAGGAACATCTCTGCCACCTTCCAGGGCTGGAGTCCGGCGTCGATGTGCTCCCGGAAGTTGAGTGGATCGCGAGCGGTGGGAAAGACGGCGTCCACGGTGACCATGCCCACCGCGCGATGATCGGGATGGTTCACCCATTCGTTGTTGACGAAGAGCACGGTGGGATCGTGGCCCATCACGATTTCGGGTTGGAACCGGCGGATCGCGTACGTGATTCGTTCCCGGAGCGGCAGGCTGGGCTCTACCTGGCCGTCTGGCTCATCCAGGAAATCGACGCCTGACACGCCAATCTCAGCGGCCGCCGCGCGCTGCTCCCCCGTGCGCCGTTCGCCAAGCTCTCGTGGATCGACAGATGGGTCGTCGCTGCCCTTGTCGCCGCGTGTCACGAGGAGATACCGAACCTGGGCGCCGCCATCGACCCAACGCGCCACCGTTCCCGCGGCCCCGAACTCGATGTCATCCGGGTGGGCGGCGACGACGAGCACCCGCTCGGGAGCGGGCAATCGGTCGATCGCCATCGGTCAGGTGAGCCGGGTCGTTGATGAAGGCATGCGCTGATGGAGCGGAGCGACTTTGGGCCGAGCCATCGTAGCAGCGGATCGCTGCCCTCTCTCCGACCCTGTATCAGACCAGCCGTGCGGGCTCCGCCGCGAGGCCGTTCGCGATCGCAATGCTCGTGCGCTCCCCCTCAACGGAGGCCATCGACGGCCGCGTCATCGAGGGAAGCCGAACGAGCCGGTCCTGAGGTCCGGCGAGGGAACGCTCTGCCCACGCGGCGACTTCGGCGTCGTGACTGAAGAGGATGACCTGTCGCTCGGCACTCAATGCGTGCAGGACCGAGAGGAGCGCCGAACGTCGCTCGCCGTCCGCCTGGGCTGTGACCTCGTCGAGGATGAGAGGCGCGGTCTCGTCGGTGGTGACCAGGTGCTGAGCCATGGCCACCCGCAGCAGCAGGTAGACCTGCTCACGCGTGCCTTCGGAGAGCAGCCTGGCTTCTCGCCAGATGCCCGTCCGCGTCTCCTTGACCTGGATCGCCAGGTCGGCGGGATCGACGCTGACGTCCAGGTAGGCTCCGCCGCTGACGGTGGGGAGCCACCGGCGCACGGCATCCGCGAGGATCGGCGCCAGGTCGCGATGCACACGCTCCTGCGCGAGTCGCAGGAGTCGAAGGGTCTCGTCGATCGTCCGCGCCGTGGATTCCACGCCGGCCAGCTCCTCCGCGGCAGCCGTCACTGCCTCCTCTGCCTCGGCGACGTCGGGGAGGGATCGAGCGCTCGAATCCAATGCTCCCCGAAACTCAGCCGCTTCCGCCTCGGCCGCGGCCAGGCTACGACGCCGCTCGTCGATGACTCCCTCGAGGTCGGGACCTGGTGGAAGGCTCGCCGATGCGGGCGCCACTGCGGCCTCCAGCCGCGTGGCGATCTCCGCGCGCCGCACCGCATCGTTCAAGAGGTCAGATAGGGTCCCCCCGCCGAGCAGCGTTTCCAGCTCGTGCCATTCCTCGACCGCCGTCCGGCTTGCCCGCAGCGCCGATGCCTGCTCCTGCTGCCAGCGCCGCAGCGCTTCGCAAATCTGCGGGGGATCCGCCCCGACATGTGGAACTCCAACCGCGTCGGCCGCCTCGCGTAGCGCGCGCATGGCTTCGTCAACGGCCTGCCTGCTCGCGGCCAACGACGCCTCGGCGAGCCTCCGAGCGGCCAGCTGCGCGCCGAGCGACTCACGGGTGGCCGAGGCCGCCGCCTGCTCGGCACGCCTCTCGCAGCTGGAACGATAGTCCAGCCAGGCAGACCACGCGTCGCCCCCGCTGACGGCACCGCGCTCGGCCAGCATGCCCAGGAGGAGCTCGCGCGCGGCGATCAGACGCTCGTCGAGCTCGCGCCGTCGCGCTTCCCAGAATGCCGCGTCCTGCCTGTCGCGCGCCGCGACCTGGGCACGGCCGCCAAGCATACGGGCGACGCCCCACGTCGCGGCGACCAGGCCCGAGGCCACGCATGCCACGGCCGGCAAGGGCTGTCCCATCCACGCCAGCAGCAGACCGCCAGCAATGAGGGCGGAAGGCACGACCAGCGAGTGGGCGGCGCGGCGGTCGTCGGTTTGGACCTGCGTATCCGGTGTTGGGGACTGGCCCATGAGCCGGTTCGCCTCTTGGGCAAGGTCGAGGTCGCGCAGCGCATCGGTGACGTGTGGATGGGGCGCGACGTCGCCGTCCGGCGGAGGCGGCAGCGCCTGCAGGTCGGCCGCGAGCACTGCGCTCGGTGGGCCGACCAGCTCCGGGGAGGCGGGACGTCGCTCCCAGGCGGTGATCGCCGCCACCACGAGGTCAGCGCCTCCTTCGCGTGAGAGGAGGGTTGGCCGTTGTGGGTATCGACTGGCCAATCCCGAAGCGCGGGTGGCTCGTCGATCGCTCTCCGCAGCAAGATACCGAGCTTGAGCGGCGAGGGCAAGATCGAGCTGCAGGTTGGCCTCTTTCACCGTTCGCGCTGACTCCTCGACGCGGGCTCGCTCCGCAAGATGCTCGGCGTGCCTGGCCTGCGCCGCGTCGCGGTGCTCGAGGGCGGTGGCGAGCCTGACCCTCGCGAGGCGCAATGGACCCTTGGCGTTGGCACTGTCCGCGCCGACGGCATCTCGCCGGAAGTCGGCCAGACGTTCGATAGCCTCAGCGGCCGTCGCATCCGTGCCCCGCGTCGCCGCAGCCCGCTGCATCTGCTCCTGGAGCCCACCCGCCGCGTCGGTGACGCCCATGATCTGCGCCTGGCTGACGGAGACCGTGGCGGCGAAGGCTTCCCGATCCAGCCCAAGCCACCGAGACGCATCCGGCGTTCCGTCGAGAATCTCGTTCGAGACGTCCCGGCCCAGCCCGACGTCGAGGGCGCTGCAGGCCACCTTTCCTTCGAGATCCTGGCGCAGCTCGATGGCACGACCATCATTCAGGACGAGCCCGGCTTCGACCTCCCATTCGTCGGGCGTGTCCCAGGGACGGTGCTGCGCGGAGAGGGCCGCGTCTGCAGCGGTCGCACGTCCGCGACCGCGTCGCAGCCCGGTGAGCGCCAGCCGCAAGGCCGCGTGCCAGCTCGACTTTCCCGATTCGTTAGGACCGGTCACCACCGTCATGCCCGGGGCCAGTTCGAGCCGTTCACCGTGAAAGGGGCCGAAGGCGCGCGCAACCACGTGCGTGACGCGCATGTCAGGCGACCTCCAGGTCTCCGCGCCCCTCGAGCGCGCGCAGGCCAGTCAACAGCACGCGACGCCGAAGGTCGGGATCCTCGATTCCGGATGCGGAGCGGGCAAAGTGACCGCGGACGGTGGTCTCTCGTTCGATCTCCCCCAGGTCGTAGCCAGTCCTGAGCTCGCCAATGCGCAGCGCCAGCCCATCCAGGTGAGCTCCGAGCCGGCGCAGATCGGTCAGGTCAAGCTCGAGACTGGCCGCAACCTCCCCGGCAAGCGTCAACCGGACGAAGCCATTCAGTCCCGAAAGCGCCCGCGCGACAGCCTGCGCGACCTCACCTCCATGGGAGGCCCCATGCAGGGTGACCGTCAGGTCGTGGATTTCGGAGACGGCCACGGATCGTCGCTCGCGACCGATGGTGCCATCCGCCGACAGCGTCACGAGAACGGCGCCGCGCTGTCCCGTCTCGCCGAACTCGAGCGGGTCCGGGTTGCCTGGGTAGGTATACCGCTCCGCGTCGCGCGGGACGTGATAGTGCCCGAGGAAGGCGTGATTCAGTCCCGCCTCCACGAGCTCGGCGGCCTCGAATGGCGCGTGGGGCTGCTTGCCGGGCTCCTGCCACGGGAGGGCCGTGCGCTCCGACGCGTGCGCGACGGCAATGTGCGTCCCGCCACGTCCCGGGCGGAAGCCGGCGAAGAAGCTCGCCGTGTTGGCAGGCGCACGATGGGCCGCACCCCACAGCGTCAGTCCATCCTGGAGGGTCACGGGTTCGAGCTGGTCATTGGCGAAGATGTGGACGTTCGGGGACCATCGGACGGTGCGATACGGACTGCGCGGCGAGAGCCAGTCGTGGTTCCCGGGCGCCACATAGACCGGGATCCCGACCTCGGCAAAGGCAGACCGCAGGAACTCGAGGGTATCGGGCCGAACGCGATCCAGCTCGAAGAGGTCGCCGGCCGCCAGGATCGCGTCGCACCCTTCGATGGAGGCGAGCTCCAGGATGCGGGTCAGCGCCTGGCGTCGATTGCGTCGCCGCAGCCGTGCCCCTTCCAGTGACGCCCACGCGAATGGCGCGTCAAGGTGGAGGTCCGCGAAGTGCAGCAGCTTCATACCGATCGGCCGGAAGGGTAGCCGATCGACATGACAGGTTGACTGTCACACGACGCAGCGAAGCCGCCCATCCGGGCGGCTTCTATTCAGTCATGAGGCTGAAGCTGCGTCAGGCAACGCTCCGTCCACTCAGCAATTGGAAGACCAGCACGATCAGGGCAAGCACGAGCAGCAGGTGAATGAAACCCGCCCCGATACCGCCGATCAGGCCAAGCAGCCAGAGGACGAGCAGGACGACGATGATCGTCCAGAGCATCGCGTTCCTCCTTTCCATCGGCACACCCCGAGTGCCGTCGAGGTGATGAGATGCACGAGCCGTGCCAGCCGACGCGAAGGGCTCAGACGCGCCGGTCGCGCTCGTTGACCACCTGCGCCACCAACAGGATTGCCGCCGCCACCAGGAGGAGGTTGACGAGCGGGCCAAGGTTCGCCAACAGGCCGGCCAGCCAGAGCACCAGTGCAACGGCGATGGCGACCCAGATCATCCGGGCACGCCCCCCGCGAGAGCGCCGAGGAGGAGATCCACGTGCTCGTCGGGCTTGACGCGCGGAAGGACCGCCTCGACCCGACCGTCAGGACCGATCACGAAGGTGGTGCGCTCGTTGCCGTGATAGGTCCGACCGGCGAGGGTCTTCTCGATCCAGACGCCGAACGCCTCTGCCACGGAATGGCCCTCGTCGGAGAGGAGCCGGTACGGCAGCCGATACTTGTCCCGGAACCTGACGTGGCTCTTCACCGAATCGGGCGAGACGCCGAAGAGCTGAATGCCTGTGTCCGTGACGCGGCTCCAGCTGTCGCGCAGTGAGCAGGCCTGCGTCATGCAGCCAGGGGTGTCGTCCTTCGGGTAGAAATAGAGCACGTAACGCCGGCCAGCCAGGAGGTCGCTGCTCACAACCGCGCCATCGTCGGCGGTCAGGCTGAAGCGCGGGGCAACCTCCCCGGTTTGCGGCCGAGTCACCGGCGAATCGTACGTCACCTCAGCCCATCTCCTGGATCGCCAGCAGGACCGCGGGCAGCGGCCGTGTCACGAGGCGGCCGGCGAGGTCCTCGGCAATCTCTGCAATGACCCGTTCAGGCGCCTCTGTCAGGTCATGTCCGGCCTCGGCGATGGGGCGCAGCTCGGCGCGGTTTCCCGCGCCGGCGAGGACGAACTCCAGAAGGCGCGACTCGTCGGGGTGGCTCCATGCGTCAGCGGCGCCGTGCACCAGATTGACCGACCGATGCAGCATTGTGGCCAGGGCGATCGCCGGCGTGTGAAATCCCTGCTCCCAGGCGGCCAGGTTGAGCGTCACCCGTTCCCGACCCGCTCCGGGCAGGCGCAGGATGAGCTCCAGCTCGCGGCGTTCGGCGCGCTCGATCAGCTCCTCTGACCAACGATCCAGGGCGGCAACCAATGGATGCTCCCGGTCCGTTCCGCTCCGCGCGCGAGCGGCCGCGCCTCGACGCAACAGGTCGCGCAGGCTGCGGGCCGGTGCGCCGATCAGCGTCAGGGCGCCGACCGCCGGATCGGCGATCGCCACCGATAAGGCGATCACTGCGCCCTCGCCGTGGCCGATGATCCCCGTCCGCGCAAGGTCCAGCTCGCGGCGCGACCGCATCGCACCGAGCGCATCGCGCGCGTCGTCGATACGCGTGAAAAGGTCGCCCGCCGGCCAATCGCCCTCCGACTCCCCGCAGCCGCGTGGGTCGTAGCGGAAGGACGCCACCCCGGTCTCCGCCAGCGCCCCGGCCAGGCGGCGCAGGAGGGCCGGCCGATGCGGCGCCATCGGTCCGACGCCGAACCACTCCGGATGCGCACCATCGTCGAAGGCGCCGTCGCGATCCCGAGGCAGCCACGAAGGCAACAGGAGCACCCATGGGATCTGGCGGCGGGAATCCGTCGGCGCACGATCCGGGAGGACCAGCTCGCCGGCCAGCGTCAGGTCGCCGGCGCGAAAGCGGATCGGCTCCGGATCGGACACGCCACGAGGGTACACTCGGCCTCCCATGCACGCCGTGCGCTCCGCATGCCCGTGACGTCGGCTGCGTTCGGCGCGGGCGGGAGCCGATTCTTCCCCGTGCCGGAGAGGGTCAGCTTCCAGCCAGATCCCGGAGCCGACCTGCCGCGCAGCGCCGAGGTGATCGTCGTCGGAGCCGGTTTCGTGGGCGCCTGGGCGGCGTACCACCTGGCCGGCGCCGGGATGCGTCCCCTCGTCATCGAGGCCAACGCGCCCGCCTCCGGCGCCTCGGGGCGGCTGTGCGGGCTGGCGC
Organism: Chloroflexota bacterium; assembly: GCA_005879815.1. Taxonomy (GTDB): domain Bacteria; phylum Chloroflexota; class Limnocylindria; order QHBO01; family QHBO01; genus CF-82. Next base: position 18,702 of record VBKA01000069.1, on the reverse strand, counting down.
TGGCAGGTGTGGGGGGCCACTTCGAACGCGTGAACGCACTCGTCCGTGCGAGCTCTGGTCGGTCGATCGCGGATTACACGTGCCGCTCGCTCGACCTCCTGGAGGACATCGACGCCCGGCTACCCGGCGGGATCGAGTGGGAGCGCTGTGGTTCGCTCGACCTCTTGACCGACGAACGACAGGCGGCCGATGGTCGAAGCATGGCCGAACTGCAGCGCGCCGAGGGCTTGCCCGTCGAGATCCTCGAGCCGGACGACCTGAGGGATATGGCGCCGGCCCTCGACCTTAACCAGGCGCGAAGTGCGAAGTGGACGCCCGGCGACGGCCAGCTCAACCCGTTCAAGCTGGTGTACGGCCTGCTCGAGGCGGCGCATCGCCTGGGCGCGCGGACCGTGCGCGGAGTACGGGTGGAGAGCGTCGTCGCCAGGGGCGGGCGAGTGTGGGGTGTCGAGACGTCGCACGGCACAGTGCAGGCCGGCGCGGTCCTGCTGGCCACGAACGCGTGGACCCCGTGGCTGGTGCCATCGATCGCGGCCAACCTGACGCCCATCCGCGAGCACGTGATGGTCACCGAGCGCCTGCCGCGCCTGCTCACCCAGGGCTTCGAGACGAACCACTGCAACGAGTACTGGCGCCAGGAGCCGACTGGCGAGCTGCTGATCGGCGGTCACGCCGCGACCGACGAAGCGATGGGGATCGGGACCTATTCGATGGCCACGCGCCGCGAGATCGTCCCGCAGCTGGCACGCCTCCTCGGTCGCTTCCACCCAGCGCTGCGTGACGCGCGCGTGGTCCGCGCATGGGCCGGCCTCCTGGACTTCGCGTCGCTGGAGATCCCCATGGCAGGCGCGCTTCCCGCCTCGGACGGCACTCCGCTGCCGGGCGGGTACCTCGTCTGCGGCCTCACCGGACACGGCCTCCCCTATTCGTCGATCCTGGCGCTACTCGTGTCGGAGCTCATCACCACCGGCGCGTCGCGGACGCTCCCGCTGAATCCGTTCGATCCGCAGCGCTACGTGGGCACTGCGCACGAACCGACATGGCTCAGCCCCTTCGAGGGCGGGCTCGGCTGACTCGATCCGCTGGCTCCGGGTTGCCCACCATCATCCGAACAGGAGTCGATAGCTGCCGAGCGCCAGGCTGACGGCCGTCGCGGTCACGCCGACCAGCAGCGCTCCCCCGACCAGGAGCCAGTCGGCGCGGTTCACCGACCGGGGACGGGCGACCGTTCGACACGGGCGTTCGCCAAATCCCCGAGCGTCCATGGCCAGGGCCAGGCGGGTTCCGCGCCTGATGGCGGCCACGAGCAGCGCGAAGAGCCGGCCGGCCGCCAGGCGCAGGCCAATCACCGGGTTGAGCCCGGCCTCGATGCCCCGTGCTCGGCGCGCCAGGCCGATGAACCGCCACTCATCGGCCAGAACCGGTAGCATGCGGACCGCGGCCAGTGCGGCCAGCGCGAAGCGCGGCGGGGCGTGCAGGTGCTGCACCAGCGCATCGGCCAGATCCGTGGGCTCGATGGTCGCCAGCGCCAGCACGCCGGCGAGGGCGATCCCCACGATGCGCAGGCCCACGGCCGCACCCTCGACGATCGTGGTGAGGCCAAGCAGGAGGGGCCCGATTCGCACGGCTGCGCCGGCCTGATGCGGCGCGAAGACCGTGTTCAAGATCGCGATCGCCAGGCCCGCCACGAGAAGGGGCCAGGCGCGTCGCAAGAGAGTGATCGGCCTCAGGCCGCTCAGCGGCAATGCGGCGACCAGCGCGGCAAGCAGGATCACTGGTGTGACGATGTCGACGGCGACGAAGAGCGCCAGCATCAGCAGCGCGGCGGCCCCCAGCTTGGCGAGTGGGTGTCGGCGAGCCAACGGCGCGCGCGGGTCGCCGAACAGCGCGATCTCGATCCTCACCTCGGCACCAGCTCGCCCTGTGGCACGTGAAGGTGAAGCGTGCGATCGGAGAGCGCCCTCGCGAAGTCGCGATCATGAGTCACGAAGCAGATGGCGCGTCCCGCGTCGCGTAGGGCCGCGAGGAGCGAAAGCAGCTCGCCCCAGGTACGCGCATCCTGCCCGAAGGTGGGCTCGTCGAGGATAAGGACCGATGGCGCCGCTGCCAGGGCGGTCGCCACCGAAAGCCGCCGCTTCTCGCCGCCTGAGAGGGTGAACGGATTCGCCGAAGCTAGGTGTGTCAGGCGAAGCCGCTCCAGGAGCTCGGTCACCCTGCGCCGGATCTCGAGGTCGGGCAGCCCGAGGACCTTCGGTCCCAGCGCCAGCTCATCGCGCACTCGCGCGGTCACGAACTGGTGCTCAGGCTCCTGGAAGACCATCCCGATTCGTCCGGCAAGATCGCGCGCGCGCCAGCGCCAGATCGGTTCGTGACCGCGTCCCGCGGCGAGCGCTTCCCCGGAGAGGACGTCGCCATTGGTCGGTCGCAGGAGCCCCGCGAGCATCAGGGCAAGCGTCGACTTGCCGGCGCCGTTGGGACCGACGACCGCCAGCGCCTCGCTGGAACGCACCTGCACCTCCACCGAGGCGAGCGCCGGGAGCCTCGCGCTCGGGTAGGTGAAGCCAACCCGCTCGCCGAAGACCATGGTGTTGGTCGGGGGCCGCGGGCGGCTGAGAGTGGACGACGCGCGATGGCCCGGCAGCCAGACGCCCGAAGCCTCGAGCTGCCCCGCGTACCGGCTGAAGACCCAGTTCGGGTCGCCGTCCGCCATCAGCTCGCCGTTCGCGCTCAACGCCACCACCCTGGTGACGAGCGGAAGGATCTCGTCGAGGCGATGCTCGACGAGCACGATCGTCGGCGCGTTGCGATCGACGATCCGGCGCAGCAGGTCGATGACGAGGGCGGATCCGTCGGGATCCAGGTTGGCCGTCGGCTCGTCGAGCAGGATGAGCCCCGGTCGTAGGGCCAGCATCCCGGCGATCGCCAGGCACTGCTGCTCGCCACCCGAGAGCTGGGTCGTCGGCCGATCGCGTCCGTAGGGGAAGCCCACCGCGTCCAGCGCCGCGTCGACGCGCGGCCAGATGGCCTCGGTCGGAACGCAGCGGTTCTCGAGCCCGAAGGCGATGTCGTCTCCCGCGCGCCCCATCACCAGCTGCGTGTCCGGATCCTGGAAGACGATCGCCACCCGCTCGCGTGCATCCGCCGGGGGACGACCGTCAAGCACGAGGCTCCCCTGTGACTCGGCGCCGCCGGTGGCCGTCAGCAGCCCGGCCAGCCCCAGCAGCAGCGTGGACTTGCCGGCACCGGATGGGCCGAGGAGCAGGATTCGCTCGCCCGGGTCGACGCGCAGGTCGATGCCGCGCAAGGCCCACCCGCTGCGTCCGGCGTGCCGCCAGCCCCAGCCGCGCGCCTCGATTCCAGCGGGGCGCGGGGCAGCGGCCGCGGCGGGTGTCACGCGGCTGAGGGTAGCGTCAGATGGGTCGCTGCGACTGCCCGGACGGGAAGGGCGCCAGGACGCCGGTCTGCGCGAGCGCGCGCACTAGCAGCCAGGAGCCGAGCCCGGCGATCAGCACGGCGCTGATCAGCATGAAGAAGCCATAACCCAGCTGCACCCCAAATGCGGTCTTGGCGTAGTACACGGGCATGTCGTGCAGCCATTCGCCCAGAGCCGCTCCGCCAGCTGCAAGCACGGCCATCGGCAACCCGAAGGCCCGATACAACAGGACTGCAAAGACGAGCTCGGCCCCCGCTCCCTGCACGGCGCCAGAGAGAATCGTGTCCAGGCCCCACTGCGAGCCAAGCAGCGCCGATACGATGGCTGCCAGGACTTCCGCGAAGAGCGCAGTGCCCGGCTTGCGGATCACGAGCATGGCGAGCACCCCGGGCACCAGCCAGACTCCCGAAACAAGGTAGGCGAACGGGTTGACCTGCCCCGAGAAGAGGGGCAGCGTCACCACGTTCCAGGCCCAGAAGACCACACCGAAGGCCACCGCGATGACCGCGGCCACCACGATGTCAACCGTTCGCCAGCCAGCTGGCTGGCCCATCTCTGTCATGACTCACCTTCCATGCTTTTGCCGATTTCGATGACGAGGAGCGAGCCGGCCCGGATCGATACCGATGCCGGCTGCCCGATAACCACGTTCGAGAGGCCGCGCGAGCGACCCATCAGGAGGGTCTCCTGGTCGAGTGCATACCGCAGACCCCGGGTGGAGACTCCGATCGCGTCGCTCCCGAGCGGGAGCAGCGTCACCGTCTCCCCCACTTCGGCCTCGATCACAAGGCTGCGATTGCCGCTGATGCCACGCACGAGCGTCGAGCTGCGCTGCAGTCGGAGGTCGACCTGGGAGAAGCCCGGCTCCACCAGGAGCATCAGGTTCGCCAGCTCATGGTCGACCCGGCTGCCGCCGAAGGCGCCAACCAGCACGATCCGATCGGCGCCCGCCGTGATGGCCGCCTCCACCGCGAGCTCCGTGTCCGACGCATCCTTCTCGGCTGGCTGAGGGACGACTCGCGCCCCAGACTCCTGCAGCCTTTCTATCTCGCGGCGATCGAGCGAGTCGAGGTCGCCCACCACGAGATTGGGCCGCAGGCCCTGCGCAGCCAGCCATCGAGCGCCGCCATCGGCCGCGACGAGGAGGTCCGCACGCCGTGCCACGCCTGCGTCCTCGGACGCAGGCTCGCCATCGGCTACGACCACAGCCAGCACGCTCGCGTCGCTCCCTTCCGGCGCCGAGGCACCGCGTCCGGCGCCCCATCGGCTCATGAGAACGACGAACGGCGCACTCACATGAGTGCGCCGCGAAGGTGGTCACCGACTCCCTTCGCTGGCATGACCCAGATCAGGTTGGAGGGTCTGCGGTCGCCCGCACTCTCAGCGCTCTCGCGCTCCCCTGTCGCTCTTGAGCTGTGCCGGCCAGCCTAGCACGCGTGGGATGATCGAGCGATGACCGATGCCGGCCATCCGAGCGTACAGAGGGTGCTCGATGCAGCGAAGGAGCAGGGCCTGCGTATCGAGATCGGGCGCTTCCCAGAGGGCACGCGAACAGCCGCCGATGCGGCACGAGCGGTGGGCTGCAGCGTGGGACAGATCGTGAAGTCGCTCGTATTCGTCGCTGATGAGCAGCCGATCCTGGTGTTGGTCTCCGGAGCCGACCGCGCCGACCTTGACCTGCTGTCGGCGGTGCTGGGCATCGCCGAATCCAGCCCGAGCTCGCCGATTCGGCGCGCCACGGCAGACGAGGCGCGCGACGCGACGGGCTTTGCGATCGGCGGGATCCCGCCGATCGGCCACGCGCGAGCGCTACCGGTCCTGATCGACGAGGGCCTTTTGCGTCACGAGGTCGTGTGGGCTGCCGCAGGGCTCCCGGACGCCGTCTTTGCGGTCGCTCCCGACGATCTCGCGCGCGCCGCGCGAGCCCGGGTGGTGGCCATCGCTAGGGCCGATCCGTCTGGATCGTGACTTGGGTCCGATCGCCGACGAGCTCCGCCAGCAGCTGCCAGATCGTCCCCGTCCGATCGCGGAACCGGATCAGAGCGGCGCGCTCCGTCGGATAGGCTCCCACGATGGCGAAGCCCGCCTTGGGCAGCGCGCGAGTGTAGAAGTCATAGGCGGCGCTGCCGACAACCGGCACGCTCCATCGGGCGATCAGCGTGGCATCGTCGGGCAGCGGAGCAGTTCTTGCGCCGGGCATGATCGGAAATCCGGACGGGGCGGCCGGCCTCTCAGAAGGCGGTGATCCCTCCGCGGTCGGGGAAGAAAGGCCGCCGCCCACGCTCGACGCAGCGACGGGCGACGTGCCGGCCTCTTCCCGTGCCATGCAGCCGGAGGCGGCCGCGGCCAGTAGCAGAACCACCGCGCCGCGGCCGATGAACCTCATTTCTGGGGCGCGCCAAACCTGGTATTGAGGATCACCTGGATCGGCACGTGGAACGACCCGAGCCGAGGCCAGTCGAACCAGCGCAGGCTGTTCGCCAGCAGGTTGAATGGCTCGTCATAGGTTCCCGGCGGGCTCTCCGCGTGCAACCCGAAGGTGAATCGACCCACGCCGCCGGGCGGCACGGCGCTCTGGTCGACGTTGGTCGCAACCCAGCTCGACGGCCAGTCAAGCGCGCTGAACTTGCTGTCGCGCGTCGCAGGGTTCCAAGTGCCCAGCAGCACTCGACCAATCCCGATGTTGTTCCGCCACGTTCGACCGCCGGCGTTCACGAACTCCACCCAATGCGTGACGGTCGTGTAGCGCTTGATCACCTCGGTGCCGCTGTTCGACTCGCGAAGGTACGTGGCCAGGAAAGGAACTCGCCCGGGATTCGTGGTGAACCGCTTCTCGAAGATGGGATCCACCGATGTCCAGCGTCCGTTGATCACGGCGCGCATCTCGAAGTGGAGGTGTGCCCCGTAGCACTGCCCGCTGCAGCCGGAATCCGCGATCCACTGGCCTGCAGCCACCGTCTGGCCCACCGACACGCGCGCGCCGTCGTGGCCCAGGTGGTAGTAGAGCGTCCGTCGCCCATCGGCGTGCGAAACGAGCACGTAGTTCCCGTTGGTGCCGAACTGCTCGGTGCCGAAACCCTCGAACAGGTCGATCACTGTTCCGTCACGTGAGGCGGCGATGGGGCTGAGCACCGGCATCGGGTAGTCCATGCCCGTGTGGCCGTCATAGACGCGGCCGTAGTGGAGGTTGCAGTCGGTCCACAGGACATTCGCCCAGTCGCGCTGGTAGCAGACCCTGGGATCACGATCGACACCGTAGGAGAGCGAGATGGAGGGGTCGTAGAAGGGAAGGGTGTAGTCGTCGGTGGCCAGCGCGCGGCTGGCGCTCGCCAGCGAGACAGCCATGGCGAATGACAGACCGATGGAGACGCGGCCAATCATGGCTGGCACCTCCCCGCACAGTTCGCCCAGCCCACTGTGGCGGTTCCGAAGCGGTCGAGCTCGGTGCCGTCGGAAGCCAGCAGCAGGGTTTGCCCGTCGCGCAGGACCAGCAGCGAGCTTCCGTCGCGCGCAAGGCGAGGGAGCTCGCCCGGCCCGATGCGTTGCACCGTGCCGTGGGGCACGTCATGCAGGTAGACCTCGCCTTCAACCGTGTAGGCGATGCGCGTTCCGTCATCGGCCAGCGAGGCATCGATCGCGCTCGGGTCGAGGCTGGCCAGCCTTCCCGACGCCCCATCCTTCACGCGGTGCACTTCAACGCCCCCGCCGAAGACGTGCGTCGTCACGGCAATCGAGGCGTCCGCCAGCTCGGCGGCCGAGAAGACGAAGCCGTCCTCGCTGTCAACCAGGACCGCACGCCGCGTGTCCGGGGCCAGGCGGACGACCGTCGATGCGAACGGCTTCTCCAGTGAAGCGGCCTCAACCAGGAGCAGCTGGCCGGAGCGCGTGAAGCGGACCGAGCCCGTGTACGGGCCGGCCGCAAGGGATGAGGCAACTCCTGTCCTCGCCTCGATGCGCCACAGCCGACCGGAAGCGTCGACCGCCGCCAGCCACGAGCCGTCGGGCGCGAATGCAGCGCCGGCCACGCCGGCCAGGCCGGTGTGCACCTGCGAGCCGTCGGGAAAGCCGATAACCAGGCCGCCCTCCGGGTCGCCCACGCCGTCCGCGACCACGAGCGCTCCAGTGGGGGCGCTATCCAGGAAGCGCCCATAGGCGCGACGCGCCCGCTCGGACGCGGGCAGCGCCGACGAATCGATCCTGGTGGCGGGCAGCTGGAGCTCGAGGAGCTCGCCGCCCTGCTCGACATGGCGGACGACCCCGACGGCAGACCCCGAGGCACGTGCCTGGTCGGCGGTCTTGACGGTGGCAGTGGGTGGCGGATCGGCGCTCGCGATCTGCGCGCCACTCAGGGAGGCGACGGTGATGATGATGAGAATCGGCACGGCGGAGCGAAGGCGTGCGCGGCCGCCCCGGATTGATCGATGCCTGACGGACATCGGAGACCTCCGTTCGGATGCGTATTGACTGCGACCGATGACGGAACTCTCGTTGGCGTCGGGAACCTCCCTGCCGCGGCGACCGGACCGGCGGTCCGTGCTCGCAGATGCCACGATATCGGGGCCTGCTTACCGCCGGATTACCGGGATAGACTCACCCGCGATGCCCCCGCTGCCCGTCATCCTCTTCGGCTGCGCGCTGCTGGGAGCGGTCCTCCTCGCCTCAGGCGCGCTGTGGTTGCGTGCGATCGGCGCACAGATGGGGCTCGGCAGGCGACTCGCGGGTGCGAGAGAGATCACGGTGGGCGACGCGGCAGGCCTGACCCAGGCGCCGTCTCGGCCCCTCCGCGTCACGGGCCGCATTCGTTGCCCGGACCCCCTCGTCGCACCCGATGGCGAGCGCCTGGTGGCCTATCACCGCGACGTCGATGTCAGGTCGCCAAAGGGCGCATGGCGCACCATCGAGCGGCTTCGGGAAACGCGCTCATTCGAGCTCTGGGACCATGCCGGATCGATGGTGGTCGATCCAGCGCTGGCCGCCGAGCCACTCGTCACGATTCCCCTAGTCTGGGAGGGTCGACCCGACGAGCTTGGTGGTGAGCTGGCGTCGGGCCTCGCGCGGGTCGGGGCCGAAGAGGGACCACCCGTCGCCGCGCGCGCGGTGACCCGCACGATCGCGGAGGTGGACCGTCTCCTCGTCCTCGCCCAGGTTCGGGTGGCTGGCGGGGGCGCCGCACGCCTCGAGCCTCCCGCCGGCGGCTTCGTCATCTCCGCACTCGAGCTCGACGCGGCCATGCGGCTGCTGGGAGGGCCGCATCGTCGGCAGCTTGCCGTGGCGATCGCCGTCCTCGCCGTCGGCGGTCTGCTCCTGGTCGGGGGCGTCGTGGCCAGCCTGGCGAGCGTTCTCGCCGCCGGCTGAGCGCAGGAAATCCGGGTACGGGGGCCATCGGTACCAAGGGACCATCGAGCTCGCCTGTTCCCACTTCTACCATCCGTTGCACGGTTCCTCACAGAAGCTCCATTTCGGGGTCGAAAGGACCGATCGAACGGCCAGGGGGCCGAAGACGTGCCGATTCACGCGCGGACCCGTGACGGGGACGATCAGGCACTCATCAGCGTCGCCCAGGCGGCGGCGCTGCTCGGCGTCCACCCCAACACGGTCCGCACCTGGACCGACTCAGGCCGTCTTCCCGCGTATCGAATCAACGCGCGCGGCGACCGGCGCTTCCGACGTGGAGACGTTGAGCGCCTGCTCGCCGAGGGTGCCCTCACCGAGGGGGCCGTCGCGAGCCACGATCCGTCGCAGCGGGACCACGAGCTTGCCGTCCTTGGCCGTCTCGCGCAGGGAGCCAGCGGGCCGAACCCGGTCTCCGTGTGCCGCGTGGCGATCGACGCGCTCCGGACGCAGTATGGCTATGCGCAGGTCGCCATCTACCTGGCCAGCCGGGGAGCCCTCCGCCTCGAAACGCATGCGGGCTATCACGTCGCTCCCCCATCGTTGATCGAGGAGTCGGCATTGGCCCAGGTCGAGGCGAGGATGGGGCAGGACGGCGAGCCGATGACCGAGGCCCGGCTCGTCTTGAGGGCAGCGGGCGACCCACTGGGCCTGCTGGTCATCGCAGACCCGACCGGGACGACCCTCAGCCGCGCCCAGCTGCCCTTCCTGCGCACCGTCGCCGGAGCGCTGGGGGTCGCCGTCCACAATGCCCGCCTCCTGTCGCGCGCTCGTCGCGAGGTGACGCGTTCCCGTGCGCTGCGGGCGGTCACCCAGGAGCTTACCGGTCAACTCGATCTCGCCGCAGTGCTCGACGACGTCGTCGATCGGACCCGCGCCCTCTTCGAAGCGGACAAGGCCGGGCTGTGGTTGGTGGTCGAGGGCAATCACCCATTCCAGCTCGCCGCCTCACGCGGCATCGGTGACGCGTTCCAGGCTCGAGTGCGCGCGCTCAACCTGCAGAGCGTCTCGGTTGGCGTCCGGGCCGTGCGGGAGCGGCGCACGTTTGTGGTGCACCGGGCCGGCACCGACACGACCGCCGGTGAGATGCGAGCCACCTACGCCGCGGAGAGCATTGAGACAGCCTGCCTCGTCCCGCTGGTCAGCCACGAGCGGGCGGTGGGCGTCATCGGTCTCTACCACACGCGCGACCGGGAATGGCCGGAGGAGGAGCTCACGCTGGTCCAGTCGTTCGCGAACCAGGCGGCGGTGGCAATCAGCAACGCGCGGCTGTATCGGTCGGTCGCCGACCAGGCAGCCCGCATGCGTTCGATCCAGGACCTCTCGTCGCGGCTCAACCGGCTGACCGACGTGCAGGCCATCGCCGAGGCAATCGTCGCCGAGGCGAGCACCCTCGCCGAGTACCACGACATCCGCATCTATACCGTTGATTGGGAGCATGGAATCTGCGAGCCGGTCGCGTTCACGGACCGCCTGCTGGGCGAGGGCGACTTCCGCGACCGGCTGCGGGTGACCGTCGGCGAAGGCTCGTTCACCGGCATGGTGGCGCAGACCGGCGAGCCGATGCTCATCAACGACGCGCTCGCCGATGACCGAGGCCACACCATCGACGGGACCGATGACATCGACGAGTCGATGCTGGTGGTGCCGATGCTGTACGAGGGTCGAGCGGTCGGCGTGGTGGCACTCTCCAAGCTGGGCACCAACCAGTTCAGCACCGATGACCTGGCGACGATGTCGATCTTCGCCGGCTACGCGGCGCAGGCCATCGCCAACGCGCGCTCGTTCGAGCGCCTCGAGATCCAGTCAGGCGAGCTCGCGCGACAGCTGCAGTCGCAACGCCGTCTGCTGGAGATCAACGAGAAGCTGCTCTCGACCTTCGACCAGGCCAGCGTCCTTGAGCTGATCGCCGACGGGCTGCGCTCGGTGGTGACCTACGACAACCTCTCGATCTACCGCGCGGACCACCTCAAGCGAATCTTCGTCCCGGTCCTCACCCGCGAACGGCACGCCGCCGAGGTGGCGCGCTACATCATCCCCTTCGGTCGCGGCCTGATGGGCTGGGCCCTCGATAACGGCGAGCCGGTCCTCGCCAACGACGCCCTCAACGATCCCCGCGCGCTGCAGATTCCGGGGACGCCACCCGATCCGGAGGCGCTCTGCGTCGTGCCGCTCATCAACGACGGCGAGGCGATCGGCTCCATGAACATCGGGCGCATCGGAGGCGAGGAGGCGTACTTCTCGGAGACCGGCCGAGGCGCACCAGGCCGTCAGCATCCGCGCCGAGACCGATGCGCTCACCGGCCTGGGCAATCACGGCTCGTTCCAGCGCTACCTGTCGGAGCTGCTCGAGGAGGCCGACCCGGATACGGCCGACACACCGCGCATCGGCCTGCTGATGATGGACCTCGATCGCTTCAAGGACTACAACGATCGGCTGGGCCACCCGGCCGGCGACACCCTGCTGCAGGCCATCGGCAGCGCAATCACCACCGCGGCGCGCACCGGTGACCGCGTCTACCGCTACGGAGGCGACGAGCTGGCGCTCGTGCTGAGCGACGTGGACGCTGCCGACGCCGCCGTTGTCGGCGACCGGATCCGCCGGGCCGTCGCCCGCCTGAGCGCCTCGGAGGCGACCCCGGTGACCATCACCGTGGGCGCCGCGGCCTTCCCGGCCGATGCGCGAGACAAGAACTCCCTCATCACCGCCGCGGACACGGCGCTCTATCACGGCAAGCGGTCCGGGGAGAACCGGGTCGTGCGCTTCGCCGACGTGCCGAGCGAGATGCGCGACCTGCGCGGAACGCTCGACCAGCTGGCCCGCGCGGCCCTCATGCACCCGGAAGAGGCGGGCGCGGTCGAGCACCTGGTCGAGAAGGCCGCGCGCCTGGGCGGCGCGGACGTCCAATCCGAGGATGCAACCCGCTCCGTGCTCCTGACGGTGTCTCGCTCGCTCGATCCTGGGAAGGCCATGAGCCAGCACGCGGACCGTGTTGGACGATTGGCCTCCGCGATGGCCGAGCGTCTCGGTTGTACGCAGGAGGAGATCGAGGTCATCGAGCTGGCGGCGCGCCTGCATGAGGTGACGAGCCTCGGACGTACTGAGCTCGGAGCCATCCGCTCGTTGCGCGAAGTGGGCGAGGTGATCGCGGGTGTCCGTCAGCTCGCAGAGGGCCGTCCGCGGCGGCGACTGCGCGCCTCCACCTCGCTGGCCACCGAAGTCGTCGCCGCCGCCAATGCCTACGACGAGATGGCCCACGCTCCGTCTGCCCGGCGACGGCAGTTTGGGGAAGCGGTGGCCGCGATGAAGGCCGCGCATCCCCGCCTGCGAGGCGAGGTGCTGGACGCGCTTCAGGCCGTCGTCGTGCCGGACCCCGAGCCGATCCGAGCGCGACGGCGACGCACGGACCGACCCGCCGTCGCTGGAGCCGCCTGACCCGCCATCAGCGCGACCGCCCGGTTGGCCGGTCCGTCTGGCTGGGCGGTCGGCTGCTATCCTGTCGGCGCCCATGCCGACGCATCTCCTTGCTGCCGCACGCCCGTCTCCGTGGCGTACGCTCGGCCCATGCCTCGTGCTGGCGGTGGTCGTGCTGGCAGCGTGCTCGACCGCTGAGCCGGGACCGGGCAGCACGACACCCAGCCCCTCGGTGTCGGGCAGCACCATGCCCGCGACGCCGACGCCAAGCGTCCGGCCGTCCCCGACCCCCGCGCCCACGCCGCGCTTCACAAATCAGCCGGATCCCCAGCTGGAGGCGCTGATCCCCGCCAGGATCGTCGGTGCTCACGTGGAGAAGCCGGCACCCAGCGAGTTCGGCATCACCCCGGGCGACATCGGCCTGACGTTCGGCGAGCTGGGCCTCCGCTTCGAGTCTCTGGCGGTCGCCTTCGTCGAGAAGCCGCGTCTCTCGCTCTTCGCCGTCCGGGTTGGCGGCGCACCTGTCGATACCGCGACGCTTCGTCCGTATCTCGCGGCTGCCGGCCAGTACGTGGGCATCCACGGACTGCACCTCGAAGCGTGGCGGGCAACGATCGTCGCCGGCAAGCGCGTCTGGAGACGCGGCGACGATGCCGCGACCCTCCCCGGCACGACCCTCTATTGCTGGAGCGCCGGGCAATACGTCTTTCTCTTGACCGGGTCGAGCGACGCGGCCAATCGCGCCATGCTGAAGGCATTGCCGGGACAGCCGGCGCCGACCCCCACGCCACGTCCAAGCCCGACCCCGCGGGCCAGCGCGAATCCGAGTGGTGCCGGCGCCTCCACGCCGGCGACCAGTTCCCCACCAGCCGCGAGCTAGCCGTCGGACCCTCATCCCCCGGCGCGGCGTACCATCCGGCCGATGAGGGCTGATCCAGCAGCCGACGAGTGGGGCGAGGACGGGCTCGCCGACGATCGCGCCGGACGCAAGCGTGATCGCCTCGCGCGTCTGCTGCGGGTCGCGTCGATCCTGTACAGCGTGGGAAGCGGCGAGCAGGGCGTCCCCGTCGCGGAGATCGCGAGGCTCACTGGCATGACCACCCGGACGGTCTACCGCGACCTCAACGCGCTCGAGGAGGAGCTCGCGGTCCCCATCTTCCAGGCTGGGAGGGGCCGATACGGGATCGAGCGCAAGTACTTCCTGCCGCCCCTGCACCTGTCCGTGCCTGAGGCGATCGTGCTCTTCCTGGCGGCCCGGCTTATCGCACGCTGGAGCGATGAATACGACCAGGCCGTCGTGAGCGCGTTCACCAAGCTCGCCGACCTTCTCCCTCAGCCGATCGCCAGGCACGTGGCGGCCACGATGCTGGCGGTCGGGGAGCACTCGCCGAACGAGCCCTTCACGCGGACCTTCGCGACCGTCGCGCGAGGATGGTCCGAGGGGCTGGTGGTGGAGATCGACTACGAGCCAAGCGAGGGGCCCCGCCGGTCAACGCGGGTCCACCCGTACTTCCTGGAGCCGGATGCCGCGCTGCGCACCGTGTATCTCATCGGCTTCGACGAGTCCGCCGGCGCCCTGCGCACGTTCAAGATCGAGCGCACTCGATCCGCCACGCTGACCACCAAGCGCTACGAGATTCCCGATGATTTCGATCCTGACCGCTACCTCGCACACTCGTGGGGGATCTGGTCCTCGGAAGGCACGCCCACCGAGGAGGTCCGTCTGCGGTTCGACGCCTCGATCGCGCGTCGCGTGCAGGAGGCGGTGTGGCACCGCTCGCAGCGCTTGGTCAAGCTGCCTGACGGGGGCGTCGAGCTGACCTTCACCGTCGCCGGTATTGTCGAGATCCGGCCGTGGATCCTGTCGTGGGGCGATGCGGTTGAGGTCCTGGCCCCCGCCAGCCTGCGCGAGTCCGTTGCCCAGGTCGTGGGCAGGACCGCCATGCGCTATGGACCGGTGGCGGCGGCGCGTCCTGGTGGCTGAGGGCTCGTTTGCAGGACGGCTCGACCCGGGCCTGGTCGAAACCGAGCTCAAGCTCTCAGCGACGGGCGAGGGTCCGCTGCAGCGGCTTGCCGGCATGCGGCAGCTCGGCTCGATGCCGCTCGGTACGCCAGATACGTTTCTCGAGGTCGATCGCTACCTGGATACCGGCGAAGGCCGCCTGGCCGCCGCCGGCTGGGCATGCCGGCATCGGAGACGAGCGAGGCGGCACCTGATCTCGCTCAAGGGACCTCCGGCAGCCGCGACTGACGGGCCGGATGGCGCACAGGAGGAGACACTGGGCGGCGCGCTGCATCGGCGACCGGAGATCGAGGGACCCGCGAGCGCCCGCCTGGATCCCAGGGACTGGCCGGCCTCCGCCGCGCGCGATCGCCTCCTGGAGCTCACCGGCGGGCGGGAGCTGCAGGAACGATTCGTGCTGCGGCAGCGCAGGACCGAGCGCTCGGTACGCGACGGGCTCGTTCGCGTCGGGATCCTGAGCCTGGATCGAATCAGCGTTGTCCAGCACGGAGCGCCCATCGGCCGGCTCTGGTGCGTCGAGCTCGAGATCGAACGGACGACCGCAGCACCGCGAGAGGGCCCGATCCGCCGCCTGCTGGCCGACCTGCTCGCTGTCGGAGGTCTCGCCATTGAGCCGATGACCAAGCTCGAGCGGGCCGTGGCGCTCATCGACCGTGTCTCGGCCTGAGGCCGATCCGCCGGCAACCAGCCTGGACGGCGACCGGCGGCGCTTCCCGCGGACGATCTGGATCGGGCACGCACGGCTGACACCCGTCGAGCTGTGCGCCTCCCTCGGAGGCCTGGCCGTCTTCGGCAACCTGGGCTGGGACAGCGCGCTCTGGGACGGCCGCCTCCAGCTCATGCTGCATCTTCTCGGCGGTGCTGCACTGGCAACAGGCGTGGTGGCGCTTCTGCGAGGAGCGCCGTTTCCCCGATCGCGCCTCGAGATCCCGATCCTCGTCTTCCTGGTGGCGCTCGGGCTGGCCAGTGTGCTCGGTCAAAATCACGGGCTCGCGGCCCGCGCCTTGGCGGCGACCCTCGCGTTCGCCGGCCTGCTGCCGCTCGCAATCCTGGCGATCACCCGCCGACCGGTCCTGGCCGCGCTGGTGGCGATGGTTCCCACCCTGATGCTGGCGGCCTCGATCCTGTGGCAGCTCGTTTCGCGGCGGATCGGCTGGTTCTCGCTGGGTGTCGGAGGTCTCCCGCCGGTGCGTGTCGTGGGCGAATCGACCGCGTTTGGTTCGGTTGCCGTGCCACCATTCATCCTCCTCGGCCTGCTTCCGCTCTGCCTGCTCGTCCGGCCTCGCTGGCTGCGGCTGCTGCTGCTGGGGACAACGGTCGTGCTGATCGCGCCGCTGGCGGCCCTGTCAGGGTCGCGTTCGGCCTGGTTGGCGCTCGGCGTGGCCGCACTTGTGTTCGTCGCACCCGCCGTCGGCCGCCTGCCACGGTTCCGTCTTCCTCGTCCGAGCCGCGGAGGACTGGTCGCCGCCGCCCTGCTCGTCGTGGTGCTGGCGATCGGAGTCGCATTCGTGGCTCCGCGATTCACGGCCATCACCTCGCTGGTCTATCGCGAGCGCCTGTGGATGGACACGCTCACGGCCTGGTCGGTGAGCCCGATCACCGGTATCGGGCCGGGAACCATGCCCTACGCCCGCCAGGCAGCTGCCGCGCCAGGCATCGGGCCGATTCGCCAGCCCCATTCCCACGACCTGGCGCTGGGCGTGCTGGGCGATGCCGGGCTGCTCGGCCTGGCCGCCGGCCTGTCGATCGTCGTCCTCTTCTTCTGGATCGCCGGGCCACAGCGATCGCGAACCACGCGCGGGCGGGCCGCGGCCTCGGTCCTGGCCGGCTTCCTGGTCGCCGGTGTCGTCGAGGACCTGACCTTCCTGCCCAGCTTCGACCTGATCGTCCTGCTGCTGGCGGCAGTCGCGGTGGTCGATGCTGGCGCCGTGTCCTGGACGCGCCCTCGCCTCCCGACTCGCGCAGTCGTGGTGGCCGCCATCGCGGCGGCAGCTCTGCTCATTCCCGTGCTGCTGGGTGACGCCGCGAGCGTCACCTACCGGCTCGCAACGGAGGACGTCTGGGCCGGCCGATGGAGCTCTGCCGAGGGCTGGTATCGGGCATCGACTGCGCTCGATCCATGGCAGCCGAGCGGACCCAAGGCCCTGGCCGTGGCTGCCGACATGGTCGGAGATCGCGAGACGGCCATCGCGGCGGCTCGGGAGGCGACGCGGCTGAACCCCGGCGACGGCCCGTCATGGACGAATCTGGCGCTGCTCTGCGCGGCGGGCGGCGATCGCCCATGCGCCCTGGTAGCGGCCGATGCATCGGCTCGCTGGAGCCCGGTGACGCACCGCGAGCTGATCAACGCGGCGCTCGTCGAGGACCGCTTAGGCCGCCCGCAACAGGCAGACGACCTGTATGGGCGCTCGCTGCTCGACAACCGTTCCACGGCGTTGAGCGTCTCCTGGCCGCGTCGCGTCCTCATCGACCCGGCGAGCCTGCCGTCGCCGGCGACGGTAACCAGCCAGCTGGCGCTCGTCCTGGCACTGGCAGCGGAGGGCGAGCCCGTGATCGCACCGGCCGGGAGCGATCCGGTCGTCACCGCCGTCGCAGCGGCGATCCGCGGCGACCACGCCTATGCTGCCGATGCACTGGTGGACGCCGAGCGCCGCCAGCCGTTCGAACCGCTCACCTGGGAAGTCGCGTCGGTGCTCAAGGCGCACTGGAGTGAGGACCCGACCCAGGTGATCGCGGTCGCCGCTTTCCTGCGTGGTGGGGCGCTGGCGTTCGTCGCCCAGCCTCCGCCACCGGTAACCTACGAGATCAGCTCGCTGCACATCGCTCCCCGGGACGAGCTCGTGCAGGCCGCCGAGCGGCTGACGCCGGCACCTCCGTGGCCGTGGGCGCTCGAGCGCTTCCTGCCCCCGGACGGATAAGGGTCAGGTCAGCGGCAGGCGAAGGATGAGCGCCAGCGTGGGGCGGGGCCGGGGTTCCGGCGGGGTGATGGGCGCACGCAACCAGGCGTCGTGGCCCGACCCCGCCCGGTAGCGAGCGGCGAGGCGCCGCGCGGAGAGACCGTCCAGGCCCAGCGCGGCAAGTGCCTCGGCCACCAACGTCCCCTCCTGAACGTAGCCGCGGCCGACGATCACCCGGTCCCCGGCCGGCAACACGGCCGTCAGACGATCGCGCCGAGCGCTGAACGGCCGTCGGGTCCAGGACGCCCCCTCGCTCCAGAGCAGGTCCGCAGCCACGTACGCCGGTCTCCCGGGACCGGTCGCGCCGGAGGGGGCACCGGTCAGCCGCGCCCGCAGGAGCTCCGAATCAGGACGCCCTTCGTCGTCGAGGACAAGCAGGGTGCCGTCCAGCACCACGCCCTCCCCGACCACCTGCCGGGGCAGATCGCGCAGCTCCGGGAAAGCCGCGAGGGGATCTGACAGTCCGCTCACCTGCATCCGCAGCCGTCCCGACTCGACGAAGGCGAGCGCTCGGGCGCCCGGCCACCACGGCTCGAAGAAGTACCCAGGGTCGTCGAAGGGCTGGTCGACGCCGACCGCCTGCATCGGGTTGATCCGTTCTGGAAGGCGCGGTGCGGCCTGCTCCTCGGGGAGCGGGAGCTTGAGCTGGTCGCCGAGCACGGCGCGAGGCTACGCCGTCTTGCGGCGCCGAGCCGGCTTCTCCTCCTGGGCTCGGCGCGCGCCGGCCCGCTCACCGCCCCTGCTCTTCGCAGGCTCCTTCGCGGAGCGCCTGGAGCGTCCACCGCCTTCGGCGGCTGGGGCCTTGGTCTCCTCGCCACCAGCGCGACGTCCCTCGCGAGCGGCGGCGACCGACGCCTCAAGGGCGGCCATCAGGTCGCCGATCTTGGTCGGCTCCGCCTTGGCCGCCCGCGTCGGCTCTTCACCCGCCACCTTGGCCTCGATGACGCCCATCAGCGCCTCGCGGTAGTCGTCCTTGTACTCGGTGGCATCGAACTCCCCGGTCATCGAATCCACCAGCTGCTCGGCCATCTTGCGCTCGGTGGGCTTGATCTCGATCTCCTGCTCAGGGAGGTTCAGCTCCTCCAGGGAGCGGATCTCATCGGGCCAATGCAGCGTGGTCAGCAGCATCGTCTCCGAGAAGGGGTTGAGGGCTGCCAGCTGCTCGCGGTCCCTCAGCACGATCTTGCAGATCGCGGTCTTGCCGGCGTCGGCGAGCACCGATTTCAACAGGTAGAACGCCTTACGGCCGATCTCATCTGGCTCCAGGTAGTAAGCCTGCTTGACGAAGCGCGAGGCGGTCTCTTCGGCCTGCTCCTCGTCCACGAACTTCTCGATCTCGATTGCCCGCACCGTCTTGAGCGGCACCGACTCCAGGTCCTCGTCGGTGACCACCACGTACTTGTCCTTGCTCCACTCGTAGCCGCGCACAGTCTCCGAGCGCGGGATGACCTCCTCATGGAACGGGCACCAGATCTTCATCTGG
>VBKA01000129.1 GCA_005879815.1 Chloroflexota bacterium | reverse complement strand
CTCCGCGATAACGGGCGCCTGACGGGTGCTGCGAGAGCCATTCGAGGTAGCCGGGGTCGGCTTTCGCGAGCTCCTCGATACTGCGGCCCGCATGGTGGCCGAAGTCAAGGTACCTTGGGTCGAATGAAGTGACCTCGGCCGGTCCCGGGCCCACCGGAAGCCTATTAGGCTCCCATGTGATGCCGAACGGCCGGCGGTTGTCGTCGCTGGCGGTCATTGCGTCACCTCTCGCACACCAAGCCACCGCAGTCCGGCGGTGATCCTACGGCGGGTGTTGCAGTAACGCAACACCCTTGGTGACCGATAAGCGGACGGTAAGTCCCGCCGCATGGTCTGACGAGGGCCTCCCTTCGGGCGTGGGCGCGCCGTACACTCGTCGCGCCCAAAGCCTGAAGGCCGCCGAGCCGATGAGACGCGCCCACTTCGGTATCACACTCCTGCTCGTGCCGCTAGTCGGCTGTGGCACGGGCGCCAGCCCCTCTCCGAGCACAACGACACCCAGCCCGACCGTGGCGGTCCCAACCAAGTTCGTCTCGACCATCTACTCCTACGCGATCACCCTGCCGGCGGGTTGGAACAACTACCCGGCTAGGGTGGTGTGGACCGGGAAAACCGCAGTCAGCCACGACGGACCGGACGTCGATCTGTTCTCTGGCCCGACCCTGGCCTGGGGATACGCGCTCCGCACCTCTAAGGCGCTCGCGGCCTTCATTACGCAGTTCAACAAAGACGTTGCGGCCGCCCATCCTTGCCCGGTGAAACCCGAGAGCGAGCGTGCCACGACGGTGGCTGGGTTGCCGGCTCTTTTCGAGAGCGAGCACTGTGCTCCCGTCACCGGGATCCTCGTGCTGAGCGCGTTCGTGGCGAAGGGTGGATCGATCTACGTGTTCCAGTTTCAGGACCCTCGCCGCGTCGCAAGCGACGACGCAGACCGGGCGGCGTTCGATCGGCCCCTGACCTCGGTGCGCGAGCCCTGACGAACCACATCGCGTCCGCGTAACGAGCGCCGTGTCCAGGGCGGGCGCCCGGGCCATCTATGCTGCCGATCCATCCTTCTTGGTTGGGGGAAGGGACCCGGGGGGCGGGTCACACGGCCTCCCTTTCTTGTTCGCTGGCCGGGGCCCATTGGGAACGTTCACGGTAGAGGCGGACTCCCAGCCACACGAGCCACGGCACGTAGAGCCCGAGCAATCCGACGACCACGAAGTCGAGCGGGCCTGGGAGATCGGCTACTGATCGTCCGGTGATGGCGGTTCGGGCCGCTGAGAGCATGGAGCCGATGCCGGCCACCACTCCGAAGATGCCGAACACCCGGTTCTCGGCCGTTGTGAGCCATCCCACGCCGATCAGCCATACGCCGAGGCCGATGAGCTCCAGCGTCCCCCACAGCGTGAGCGTGACCAGGTTGGCGAAGGCGGCAAATGTGACCCGCGCGGCTGCTGACCCATCCTGGACCAGCGGGGGCCCGACCGTGGCAAAGAGCGTGCCGCCAAGGCTGCCCAGCAGCACGTAGGCCAAACCGCCGAACGTCAGCAGGCGGATGAGGTCGGGCCCGCGGTCGCTGAGTCGCCGATGCAGATACACCACGATCGGCGCTATGGGCAGATAGGCGAGGAGATCGGCCAGGCCCGCCCAGCGCAGGGTCGTTGCAGCGTTTCGATCCCCGACGATCGATGGCAGATCCGCGAGCCGCCCAACGTCGAACCGATATGCGGCCATGAAGATCACAAGCGCCACCAGTGGCATCCCAGCGGCAGCCCAGCAGAACAGAGCCACGACGCGTGGCGTTAGGTGCCGATCCATTGCCTGCCCTCCCGTCTCATCTCACCTTGCGGACGACCTTGCAGATGGGCAGCCCTTCCTGCAACAGCTCTGATCGCCGAAGATAGGGGAATGGATCCCGTTGATACCGTAACGCTGGCCCAGCTGCTCACAGTCGCGGCGCTCCTCGCGGGGACCTGTGAGTACGGCGAGATCATCAGACGACGAGAGGAACGCCGTCAGTTCGATCGAGACCAGCTGGCAACTGCAGGTCTCATCCGACATCGCCTGGAGCGCCTGACATCGAGGGGGCTCGACTAACGCTGAGCCCGGCCATGAAGCGAGCTATCTGTTCGCGTCGAGAGGTAACTCGCTGAAGCACCCGATCCGGACTACGTCTTCACACAGCTCAAAGCGAGCCTCGGCGGCTCCGCGGGGGCGGGCGCCATTCGATGGTGCTGATCCCGGAGTGCTTCCGCAGGTCCATGCCAACGACGGGCTGCGCGCGCTGCAGGCTGCCCAACCGGATCATTGGGCAGTCGAGCCGAAGGTGGATGGCGTGCACGGCCTGGGAAATTCTGGCGCGCAACGCTCGCGCGGCCGGCGGTGGCCCTTCGGCTGGCCGAGGCACCTTCGCGGATCGGTGAGCGGCTAGGCTGAGCGGCGATGCAGATCGCCGTTGATGCTCGGCCGATCGTCACCGTGCTTCTGGTGATTCTGGCCATTGCAGGCGGCCTTGCCCTCCGCGGGTGGCTGCGATTCTTCGTGCTTGTCGGCGGGCTGCTCCTGGCAGCCTACGTCGCCGGGCTCATGCCGGCGGTCCCGTTCTAACCCAGGCGCCTAGCGTAAGCTGCCGCCTTATCGGCCACGCCCGTGAGCGTAATACTTTTACGTCTGGGGGTCGCGTCCACGCTCAATCGGCACCCTAAGCACGGCCGGATCGGGAATGGGGCTCAGGAGGTCGCTGGTTCGAATCCAGTCGCCCGGACCACTTACCCGGCGACACCTCAATGGCCGACGGTCTGAGCATGACGAGGCCGGTTCAGTAGCGGGCCCACTGGGCAGCCTGGAGCCGGCCAGCGGATCCCGGGGCATGGAAATCCGTGCACGCTATGCTATGAGGCCCGGGCTCGCAGGCCGATACCCCAAGAGGCAATCCCATTACAACGTCATCGCAGCGACGTAGTGATCGGAGTCGCTCAGCGTGAACGCGCTTCATAAGCCTCCGCGCATCACGGTCGTCAACGACAACGAGATGTTCCTCGAGCTGATGCACGACCTCCTCACGCAGGAGGGGTATGACGTGCGAGCGATCGACGGGGACACGGCGACCATCGAAGGGATCGCGAGCACCGACCCTGACCTGCTCGTCATCGACCTCCGGCTCGGCAGGGGTGCACCGTCCGGGTGGGACATCCTGCTCATGGCCCGAGCACATGGACAGCTACGCGAGGTGCCCATCATCCTCTGCTCGGCCGATATCGTGGAGCTGCGGTCCCGCAAGGAAGAGATGTCGTCGATCGCGGACGTTCACATCCTGGAGAAACCGTTCCGCATCGAGCAGGCGGAAGAGCTCGTTCGGCGCTTGCTGGAACGCGAGCCGCCGCCGGCGATGCCCGCGCCGAGTCCCGAGTCCACCTAAGTCTTCAGGCTTCACGCGAAGAGCGACCGCCAGCGAAGCGCTCGCACCGCCACCAGGACGGCCAGCGCCGCGAGCACCAGGACCGCCGCAGCGGCCGTCGATCGACCCAGACCGTCGACCGACTGGAACTCGGAATACACCAGCAGGGGCAGCGTCTGGGTCCGCCCCTCGATGTTCCCGGCGAACATGATCGTCGCGCCGAACTCCCCCAACGCTCGGGCCCAGGCCAGCACCAGGCCGGCCGCCAGCGCCGCGTTCGCCAGTGGCACCGTCACCGAGCGAAAGACGGCCCATTCGCTGGCGCCATCGGCACGTGCCGCGTCCTCCAGGTCACGGTTCGTGTCGCGAAATCCTGCGCATGCGGCCCGGATGAATAGGGGAGCCGAGACGAAGGTCTGCGCGACAACGACGGCGAGAGTGGTGAACGGGATCTCGACGCCAACAGCCTCGAATGCAGGACCGATGGCGCCGCGACGACCAAAGGCGAAGAGCAGCGCGAGGCCTGCCACCGAGGGCGGCAGGACGATGGGCAGGTCCACGAATCCCTCCACCAGCCACGAGCCGCGGAACCGGCGGCGCGCCAGCAGGTAGGCGAGCGGCGTGCCGATGCCGATGGTGACGACGAGGCTCGCGCCCGAGGTGACAAGGCTGAGGGCCAGCGCGTCGAGGACCACGCGGCTGGTCACCGTCAGCCCCAGCGACCCCTCGACAACTGCCCTCCCCAGCAAGACGAGAACGGGCAGGGCGAGGAGCGCGGTGGCGATCGCCGCCACCAGCCACACGCCAGACGCTCGCAGTCTCACGGAGCCACAAACCCGTAGCGGGCCAGGGTCGCCTGTCCTGGGGAGCTGGCCAGGAAGCGCAGGAATGCGCGTGCTGCATCGGGTTGCGTGGATGATTTGACGACGACCGCGGCGTACGTCACTGACACCTTCACCCCGGCCGGGATGGGGATTCGCTTCAGACGAGATGAAGCCTGCGCATCGGTCCCGTACACGATTCCTGCATCGCCTTCACCGAGCGCCACCTTGGCCGCCACCGCCGCGACGTTGTCCTCGCGCGATGCCACGTTGGCAGCCACCTGGGCCGCGTATCCGGGCGGATAGCCCGGCTGACGCGCGAGGGCCTCGATCAGCTGCGTCGCGTACGAGGTGATGGGGACGCCATCACCCGCGGCGACCAACCGGACCCCTGGCCTGGCCAGATCCGCCGGCGTCTCGATGTGGGCGGGGTTGTCAAACGGCACGACGATCGCCAACCCATTGCCGGAGAAGGGTCGGGGTGGACCGATGGCGAAGCCCTCCTCGACAAGACGCTGAGCGTTTGCAACGTCGGCGGAGGCGAAGAGATCCGCCGCGGCGCCCTCCTCGAGCTTCGTCCGCAACGCGCTCGATGCGTCGAAGCCGAATGTCACCGTGCTGCCGGGATGGGCGGCCTCATATTCGTTGCCGGCGGCGGTGAAGGCTGTCTGCAGGGAGGAGGCGGCCAGCACGGTGATCGGACGTCCCTGGGTCGTCGATGAGCTTCCGTTGAAGCCCGGCGAGCACGCGGTCGAAAGAGTGGCAACCACCACCGCGGTGAGCCACCTAGCGCACACCCTGACCGCCGCTCCGCGCAGGCACCTCGACCACCACGTTCGTGGCCTTGACCACGCAGATCGCCTCGTCGCCCACCTGCAGGTCCAGCTCCTCGGCCGCCTCGGCGGTCATCATGCTCACGAGGCGGTGCGGCCCCGACACAACCTCCACGACCGCCGCGACACCGTCGCGGTCGACGCGGGTCACGATGCCGGTGAAGCGGTTCCTGGCGGATTGCGCGACGACCGGCCGGTCACTCCGCGCCTGTCGCCGATCGGCCAGGCGACGGCTCAGCTCCGTCACGTCGATGAGCCGTTGGCCCCCCGCCGAGCGGGTGACCGAGAGCGTCCCCTGGGCTTCCCAGCGACGCAACGTTTCTATGCCTCACGCCAAGGGCCTCGGCCGCCCGACCGATGCGGATCACCGAGGTCGCGTTCTTAATGCTCATGGCTAGACATCATGCCGTGTCGAGGGCCATGTGTCTAGGTGTGCTGGCGAACCCGAGTTCACGCTTCGAGCTGAGATCTGGCAATCGCCGTCTCCAAGCGTCGCGGTCACGGTGGGACATTGGCGCGGTGATCGCACGCACCAGTCGTCGTTACATCTCCATACCCAACTGCGCGCCGGACCTTGCGGATTCGTTACAGCTAGCCAGAAAGTACTGGGAGGGTCCCACGATGGCACTCGCTTTGCGTTCTCGCGCCTGCAGCAAAGCAGAACGGGAGAACCGCGATGAGGCGACTGATGGCAGTCCTGGCGACCTCGACGCTGCTGGCCATTGGGGCCGGCATCGTGACCGCTCACGACGCCCCGGGAAACAACGGAACGGTCAAGATCCACGACGGCGCGACCGAGCCGAGCCCCGAGGTGAAGAACCAGCCACATGTGTGCACATTCCACCTGCACTTCTTCTTCGCCGATGCCGGACAGGCAGGCGACTGGTGGATCGAATCCTGGCCGCCGACTGGTGACCGAGGCACGGTCCTGGCCGGCACGTACCTGACGAACGCGAACGGCGAAGACCGCCAGCCTGAGGAAGGCGCCTACCAGCTGCCCAATGGCCACTACAAGCTCTTCTGGGAGGGCCGCAACACGCAGAACATCAAGCACAAGGTGTTCTGGGTTAAGTGCGCTCCGACCATTGGTGGCGGCGGTGGCGGCGGAACCACTGGCGGCAGTGGCGGCGGAACCACTGGCGGTGGTGGCGGCGTCAGCGGCGGAACCACTGGCGGCGGCGGCGCGAGCGGCGGCGTCCAGGGGACCGCGGGTGGCCCCGGTGGGGTTACCACGCTCCCGAACACCGCGTTCGCACCGACCAGTCAGCAGTCGCCAATCACCCTGGTGCTGGCATTGCTCGGAACCGGCGTGCTGATCGCCGTCGGTCGACGGCTTCAGCGTCCGGTGACCGTGCGTAGGCATCGCGACTTGCGCGACTGAGCTAGCCGGGCAACATGCCCAGCCGCTCATGGAACAGGGCGCCTGCTCCGGCAGGCGCCCGGCCATGTCTGTCCGGTTTCTTGTCTGCCGGTAGCGGGTCGGCGGCCCCGCCGATTCCCTTGACGTGCTCGGCACGGCGTCGGACACTCGCCGCGTTGCTGATCGGAGGAGTGATGTGGCCCAGCTGACCACGAAGGGAGCAGGTACCCGCGAGGACCCATGGGTCCTGAGAACCCCGAGCGGATCGTCCGAATACACGATGTATCGCG
>VBKA01000128.1 GCA_005879815.1 Chloroflexota bacterium | reverse complement strand
GCGGTGCACGACGGGCGCCGCCACGTGCCGGTCTTCGTGACCGAGAACATGGTCGGGCACCGTCTCGGCGAGTTCGCCCCTACCCGCACCTACCGTGGCCACGGCAAGGCCACCGAGCGCTCCTCGGCGCTGAAGTAGGAGTGCTGAGCATGCGCGTCACCGCCACCGCCAAGTACATCCGCATGAGCCCGCGCAAGCTGCGCCTGGTTGCCGACCTGATCACCGGCAAGCCGGTCGAGGAGGCGGCTGCCATCCTGCGCTTCCTGCCGAACGCGGCGGCACGCGACGTGGCCAAGGTGCTCAAGAGCGCCACCGCCAACGCGGAGAACAACTTCAACCTGTCGGCCGATGAGCTCACCGTGGTGAGCGCGGTGGCCGACGACGGCCCGACCCTCAAGCGCTACCGCCCACGGGCGCAGGGCCGCACCTTCCAGATACTCAAGCGCACCAGCCACATCACCATCGCCGTGGCTGACAAGGAGGCCTGATGGGTCACAAGGTTCACCCCTACGGCTTCCGGATCGGCATCATCAAGCCGTGGCTCGCCAAGTGGTACGCAGATCGCGACTACGCCAGCCTGCTGGGCGAGGACATGCGGATCCGGCAGCTGGTCGGTAAGCAGCTCTCGAACGCGAGCGTCAGCCAGGTCGAGATCGAGCGAGGCATCAACCACGTTACGGTCACCGTCCACTCGGCCAAGCCGGGGATCGTGATCGGCAAGGGTGGCGCCAACGTCGAGTCGCTGCGGACCAACGTCGGCAAGCTCACCAACAAGAAGGTCAAGCTCGAGATCAAGGAGATCCTGCAGCCTGAGCTCGACGCAGTCCTGGTCGCCCAGAACGTGGCCGGCCAGCTCGAGCGGCGCATCGCGTTCCGCAAGGCGATGAAGCAGGCGATCCAGCGCTCGATCAAGGCGGGCGCCAAGGGCGTCAAGGTTCAGGTCGCCGGGCGCCTGGGCGGCTCGGAGATGAGCCGGAGCGAGTGGGATCGCGAGGGTCGCATCCCGCTTGGAACGCTGCGCGCCGACATCAGCTACGGCGTCGTGCACGCGCACACCACCTACGGCCGCATCGGCGTGAAGGCGTGGATCTACCGCGGGGAGCAGCTCGGCGAGCGGCCGGGCGCAGCCCGAACCGAGCCGCGCGAGGCGCGCAGGCCGCGCACGACGCGCGGGACGCGGGCCGCAGCGGAGGCGGCTCCAGCGCCCGAGCCGGTGGCTGCCGCGGTTCCGACGCCCGCTCCCGAGCCGGTTGCCGCAGCGGCCGCTCCGGCCAGAGCAGCTGCCTCGCCTGCCGCGACGACCGCGGCTGCGACCCCAGCGGCTGTCCCGACCGGCCGGCGGAGCGGCTCGAGCAAGGCTCGCGCGGCCAGCACTGAAGAGGCGGCGCCCAAGCCGGGGGCCAAGTCGGGGGCCAAGTCGGCGGCGAAGTCGGCGCCATCGGCTCCTGAAACGCCCGAGGCTTCTGAAGCTCCGGCAGAGAAGGCCTGACCGATGTTGATGCCAAAGCGCGTCAAGCACCGCAAGGTGCAGCGCGGTCGACGGGCGGGCATGGCCAAGGGCGGCACCGAGGTCAGCTTCGGGGAGTTTGGGCTGATGGCCGAGGAGGTCTGCTGGCTCACCAGCCGCCAAATCGAGGCGGCACGTCGCGCAATGACGCACCACGTCAAGCGCGGTGGCCGGATCTGGATCCGGGTCTTCCCCGACAAGCCGGTCACCAAGAAGCCCGCCGAGGTCCGGATGGGCTCCGGCAAGGGCGCGCCCGACCACTGGGTGGCGGTCGTCAAGCCGGGCCGGGTCATGTTCGAGATGGCCGGCGTCCCGGAGGAGATCGCCCGCGAGGCGATGCGCCTGGCGAGCCACAAGCTGCCCATCGATACCAAGTTCGTCGTCAAGGAGGGTTACGAGCATGGACATCAGTGAGATCCGGGGCCTCTCTGACGCCGACCTCGAGGCCCAGCTGCTCGACGCCAAGCAGGAGCTGTGGAAGATCCGCTTCGACCTGGCCACGCGCCAGGAGAAGAACTACAGCCGCCTGCCCGCAACCCGGAAGCGCATCGCGCGGATCCTGACGGTCATGACCGAGCGCCAGCATGCCGCCGCGGATGCAGGCAGTGACGACGCCGCGCAGCCGGCGCCCGCAGAACCCCAGAAGGCGGCAAGCTGATGCAGGGCAAGCGACGATCGAAGGTCGGGCACGTGGTGTCCGACAAGATGGACAAGACCGTGGTGGTGAGCGTCGAGCGGCTTCGGCGGCACCCCATCTACAAGCGCGTCGTCCGCCTCTCGAGCAAGTTCAAGGCACATGACGAAGAGAACAGCGCCAGGGTCGGCGACACCGTGCGCATCGAGGAGAGCCGTCCGCTCTCGCGCGACAAGCGGTGGCGGGTGGTCGAGGTCGTCGCCCGCGGCTCGCACGAGGAGCTGGTGGGCTAGCGATGATCCGTCAGTACACCAGGCTGCGCGTGGCCGACAACACCGGCGCGCGGACGCTGATGTGCATCACCATCATCGGCCGCTCACAGAGCGACACCGCCGAGGTGGGTGACGTCATCGTGGCCAGCGTCAAGCAAGCGCTGCCCAACTCCGGCGTGAAGAAGGGCGAGGTGGTGCGGGCCGTGGTGGTGCGCACCGCGAAGGAGTACGGCCGCCCGGATGGCAGCCACATCCGCTTCGACGAGAACGCCGCGGTGCTCATCACCCCGCAGGGAAGCCCGCGCGGCACCCGGATCTTCGGCCCGGTGGCGCGTGAGCTGCGCGAGCGCAACTACATGAAGATCGTCTCGCTCGCACCGGAGGTGCTGTAGATGGCAAACGTGAAGAAGGGCGACACCGTGCTGGTGCTCGCCGGCAAGGACCGCGGCAAGCGCGGCACCGTTGAGCGCGTCGAGCGCACGAAGCGCGGCCTGGGGGTCGTAGTGCCGGGCATCAACATGGCCAAGAAGCACCAGCGACCGCGGACGCGCACCCAGCAGGCGGGGATCATGGACCTGCCGATCCCGCTGCACGTCAGCAACGTGATGGTCGTCTGCCCCAGCTGCGACAAGCCGACCCGGGTGGCGCATGGCCACCTGGAGGGCGATGAGAAGCGGCGCGTTCGGGTCTGCAAGCACTGCGGCGAGCAGCTCGAGGTGGTCAAGTGAGCGACGAGCAGGCAACGCCACGCCCGCGAACCTCGAGGGCCAAGGCCCCGGCGGAGAAGCCTGTGTCCAAGCCTCGCGCGGCGAAGCGCGAGGCGCAAGGTGGCGGCAACGGCGGGTTCCAGACGCCAGCCTACATCGGGCTGCGTCAGCGGTACCACGACGAGGTGCAACCGGCGCTGCAGCGCGAGTTCGGGTATTCCAATCCCATGCAGATCCCCCGCGTGGAGAAGGTGATCGTCAACATCGGTCTGGGTGAGGCGATCCAGAACGCCAAGGCGGTCGACGCCGCCGTGGGCGACCTGGCCATCATCACCGGCCAGCGGCCGATCGTCACCCGAGCGAAGCGCTCGATCGCCCAGTTCCGGCTGCGCGCCGGGATGCCCATCGGCGCCAAGGTGACGCTGCGCGGCCAGCGCATGTACGACTTCCTGGAGCGGACGCTCAACCTCGCGCTCCCCCGCATCCGCGACTTTCGCGGCATTCCAACCCGCTCCTTCGATGGTCGCGGCAACTTCAGCCTTGGCCTGCGCGAGCAGCTCGTCTACCCGGAGATCGACTACGACAAGATTGACCGGCTGCGCGGATTCGAAGTGAGCATCGTTACCACGGCACGCACCGACGAGGAGGGGCGCAAGCTCCTCCAGCTTCTGGGCATGCCGTTCCAGGCAACCTGAGGAGAGCCGATTTGGCCAAAAAATCGATGATCGCGAAGGCGGCCCGCAAGCCGCGCTTCCCGGTCCAACAGCACAACCGATGCGCGATCTGCGGCCGCCCACGCGGCTTCATGCGTCGTTTCGGGATGTGCCGCATCTGCTTCCGGGAGCGGGCCCTCGACGGCCTGCTGCCAGGAGTGACCAAGTCCAGCTGGTAGCCGATACCAGACCGATGGCGTGGCCGCCGGGAGCGGCCCATCTGCGGCAGGCGCCTCCCACGCGTTGGCGTGGCGCGAACCGCCGCCGAGGAGTACGAACCAGACAATGAACACAACCGATCCCATTGCCGACATGCTGACGCGGATCCGCAACGCCAGCGCGGCACGCCACAAGGACCTGACGGTCCCCTCGTCCAAGGTCAAGCGCGAGATCGCGCGGGTCCTGACCGAGGAGGGCTTCATCGAGTCCTGGACGACCGAGCCCGGTGACGTGCAGGAGTCCCTCTCGATGCGCCTCAAGTACGTCGAGGGCCGCACGCCCGTCGTCAGCGGTCTCAAGCGGATCAGCAAGCCAGGCCTGCGCGTGTACGCGCGCAAGACCGAGATCCCGCGCGTCCTGGGCGGGCTCGGGCTGGTCGTCCTCTCCACCTCCCGCGGGATCATGACCGGGTCGCAGGCCCGGAAGCTGAACCTCGGCGGCGAGGTGCTCTGCTACGTCTGGTAGGGGAGGAGCGCCATGTCACGCATAGGACGCATGCCGATCAGCATCCCGCAGGAGGTCGAAGTGACCCAGGCCGGGACGCGCCTGACGGTCAAGGGCCCGCTCGGCACCCTCGAGCGCAGCCTGCACCCGGAGATGCGCGTCGAGCGGGAAGACGGGACGCTGCGCATCGTGCGGCCCACCGACGAACCGCGCCATCGGGCCCTGCACGGTCTGACCCGCACGCTGGTGAACAACATGATCACCGGCGTCACCACCGGGTACACAAAGAACCTGGAGATATCCGGCGTCGGCTACCGTGCGCAGCTGCAGGGCGAGAAGCTCGTCCTGGCGCTCGGCTACTCGCATCCGGTCGAGGTGGTGCCACCGGCAGGGATCAAGTTCATCGTCGAGACACCCACGCGGCTGTCGGTGAGCGGGGCGGACAAGGAGCTCGTCGGCCAGGTGGCCGCCGACATCCGCCAGCGGCGCAAGCCCGAGCCGTACAAGGGCAAGGGCATCCGCTACGCCGGCGAGCAGATCCTGCGCAAGGCCGGGAAGGCCGGCAAGGTGGGAGGCACGAAGTGACCGACAAGTCGCGCGACGCGCTGCGTCGCAAGCGCCACGAGCGGATCCGCCTCAACCTGGCGGGGACAACGGAGCGACCGCGCCTTTCCGTCTTCCGCAGCTCGAAGCACATCTACGCCCAGGTGGTGGACGACAGCACCGGCCGGACCCTGGCCGCCGCTAATTCGCGGGAAGCCGCGCTGGCGGGCGCGACCGGAGGGGAAGGCGCGAACGGCAAGCTCGGCCCGGCGCACGCCGTGGGCAAGGCGCTCGCCGAGCGCGCCAAGGCGGTGGGCGTCAGCGCCGTGGTCCTCGACCGCGGCGGCTACCAGTACCACGGGCGGGTTCGCTCGCTCGCCGAGGGCGCCCGCGAGGGCGGCCTCGACCTGTAGCGGAGGAACTCATGGCTCGAATCGATCCAACCAAGCTCAACCTGGAAGAGAAGGTCGTCCAGATCAACCGCGTCGCCAAGGTCGTCCAGGGCGGCCGTCGCTTCAGCTTCAGCGCTGTGGTCGTGGTTGGCGACGGCAACGGCGTGGTGGGGGCCGGCCTCGGCAAGGGGGGCGAGGTGCCCGAGGCGATCCGCAAGGGCGTCGAAGATGCCAAGAAGCACCTCGTTCGCATCCCCTTGGTGGGCGCCACAATCCCGCACGTCATCGAGCGCGACTTCGGGGCGTCACGGGTGATCCTGAAGCCGGCCTCGCCCGGCACCGGCGTCATCGCCGGCGGTTCCGTGCGCTCGGTGGTGGAGGCCGCCGGCATCC
>VBKA01000127.1 GCA_005879815.1 Chloroflexota bacterium | reverse complement strand
CGGGATCGGATTTGTGAGACCGTGCATGGCGCTGAAGATCGGGAAGTAGGTGATCGCCGCGATCAGGCAGCCACCCAGGATGATGGGCTTGCGGCCGATCCGGTCCGACAGCCACCCGAAGAAGATGAAGAACGGCGTGGCGACCGCGATCGCGACCAGCATCACGATGTAGGCATCGCTGAACTTCACGCCGAGCGTGGTGGTCATGAAGGTCAGCGCGTAGAACTGGCCCGTGTACCAGACCACGGCCTGACCAGCGGTCATGCCGAAAAGGGCGAGCAGGATCAGCTTCCAGTTCTGGCGGGACCCCAGGCTCTCGCGAAGCGGCTCGCTGGAGGTCTTGCCCTGTTCGCGCGCTCGCTGGTAGAGGGGCGTCTCCTGGAGGCGGAGGCGGATGTAGAGAGCCACCGCTCCGGGCAGGAACGGGATGCGCCAGCCGAAGTCCCCGAAGGAGGCGGTGCCCAGCGTGAGGCGGAAGAGCAGGATGACCGCCAGCGCGAGGAAGAGACCGATGGTGGCGGTCGTCTGGATCCAGGACGTGTAGAGCCCGCGCTTGTTATCGGGAGCGTGCTCGGCGACGTAGATCGCCGCGCCACCGTACTCGCCGCCCAGCGCCAGGCCCTGCAGCATGCGGAGAGTCACCAGGATCAATGGCGCCAGCAGGCCGATCTGCTTGTAGCCGGGCAGGAGCCCGACCAGCACGGTGGCGCCGCCCATGATGCTGACCGTCAACAGGAAGGCGACCTTGCGGCCCGTCTTGTCGCCGATGCGCCCGAACACCACGGCGCCGAACGGACGCACCGCAAAGCCGGCGCCGAAGGTGGCCAACGCGCTGAGCAGCTGGGCGGTGGGGTCGCCAGGGAAGAAGACCGGCGCCAGGAAGGTGGCGAGCACGGCGTAGAGGTAGAAGTCGTACCACTCGATGACCGTGCCGATCGCGGACGCGCCAATGACGAATGGGATTCGATAGGCTCGGGGAGTCTCGGCTGAGGCGTACGTGGCTGTCATGTCCAGAGCTCCTGCAGCAGGAATAGCGTCGAATTCGGTTCGACGAACGGGCGCCGGCTGCAACTACCTCAAGCGCTGCCCTCCCTCCTCGGGTGGTGGCACGGTGCAATGCGTGCAATCGACGTGCCGCCCCGCGGCGCCCGGCCGGCCCCGGGTGGCCGGCCGGCGGCAATGGCCTTAGACCACGCGCTCGCCTGGCAGCTCTTCGACGAACTCGGTGCCGAGGCGCGCCGCGTCGTAGGCCTTGCCCATGAGGTGGTGATAGGGAACGCCGCTGAACTCGTGATGGGATCGGGTCGGGACGTCCGCGCTCTCCGCCCACTCGCGCCG
The DNA here is from genome assembly GCA_005879815.1 of Chloroflexota bacterium. GTDB lineage: Bacteria > Chloroflexota > Limnocylindria > QHBO01 > QHBO01 > CF-82. The sequence goes on along the minus strand of VBKA01000127.1, from coordinate 3,811 downwards.
CTGCAGCGCGATGTAGCCGTCCTGCTCCGCCTCGCGCATCTCCACCAAGAGCTGGTTCAGCCCGTAGCCGCTGGCGTGCTGCGCACCAAGCGTGATGAAGACGAACCGATATCCCAGCTCGCCGAGCTGGGCGAAGGTGATTGGGTCGGGATCGTTGAACCACTTGAAGCTGCTGGACCAGTTGAACGCGAAGCGCGCCTCCGGGAAGCGATCGTGCACGCGACGCGCGAACTCCTCGAGCGGCCCGCGGTCCGAGGTGGGGAACTCGCACCACACCAAGTCAGGGATGCCGGTGTCCAGGTAACGCAGGGCACGCTCCACCGCTAAGTCCAGGCCGCGTGCCTGCTCGGGTGCGTCCACAGCGGAGAGGCCATCCGTCCGGGCGATGACCACGAAGTCCCGGTTTCCCAGATCGTCGGCCACAGCACGGGCCATGCGCAGCTTGCCGACCATCTCCTCGGCCGCAATCAACGCCTTGCCGCCGATGTGGCCGCAGCGCTTGGGTAGGACCTGGTCCTCGATGTGCGCCGCGGCGACCCCGGCCGTCACGTACAGCTCCGTAGTGCGCTGGACGTTGAAGATGTTGCCGTAACCGCCGTCCATGTCGACCACCACCGGCGGAATCTCGAGATGGCGGGGCTGGATCCCCTTGGCGGGGTCGCCGACGGCCATCGTCAGCTGGAACTTGCGCAGGGCGCTCACCGTGCGCCGCGCGCCGTCCGCGATCTCCGTCCCCGAGTAGAGATCCATGTCGGTGGTTCCCAGGTGCCCGATGGCGAACGAGTAGCCGCTGAAATAGACGGCGTCATAGCCGTGGTACATGGCCAGCTCGGCGCCCATCGGGTCGTAGATTCCCGGGCCGAAGAGGTACGGCTTGGAGTCGAGCAGCCGGCGCATCCGGCTCGAAGGGTTCTCCCATCGGGACGCGGGCACGGTGAAGCCGGGAGGCAGCAGGGGCGTCTCCACGAGCCTGCCGCGCGCCTCGTCACTGTGCTCGCGCTCGGCGGTCAGGAGCCGAGAGTCTGCGGTCGTGGTCACGGGTCTACTCGTTCTCGTGGTCGCGATGGCACCAGTCCGGGCACCCGCACTCGGCGAGATCGGCGATCGTCGTCACGACCGGCACGTCGACGGAGCGGCGGCCCCAGCGCAAGCCATCGAGGATGTCGCGGACCCGTCGCTGGGGTGCTGTGGCCTGGCCCTGGCGGGATTGAACGGTTGTGAACCGTCGCGCGGGAACGACGGCGGCATGTGTCTGTTCGTACTGCATGTCCCCAGCCTTGCTCAGCGGACTACCATAAGTCAAAGCACTTCTTTGGATGGTGGTCATAAGCATGGCTGATGTTGAGCGCCACGTTCCGCCACAGGTCGTGCTCAACCAGGTCGAGTCCCTGGTCGCCGTCGCCGAGACCGGAAGCATCGGTGCGGCCGCCGAGAAGCTCTTCGTCACGCAGCCGGCGCTGACGGCTCGCATCCAGGCTCTCGAGGCAGCCCTGGGCACTCCACTGCTGCTGCGCAGCCGCACGGGCAGCCGCCTGACCGATGCCGGACGCGCCTACCTGCGCTACGCCCACCGCGCCATGGCGGCGCTGGAAGCCGGTCGCGAAACGGTGATCGAGATCGCCGGCGGCTCCGCGGGACGCCTCGCCATCGGCGCGGCGCCGGCGGTCAGCACATACGTGCTGCCTGCGGTGCTGCACCAATTCCAGGAGACCCATCCACGCGTCCAGCTCTCCGTGCGCTCGGGTCACTCGGAGGACGTTCTCGAGATGGTCCTGCGCGAGGAGGTGGAGCTGGGATTGATGCGGCCCATCGGTCATCCCGACGTGACGTCGGTGTTGATCTACGAGGATGAGCTCGTCCTGGTGGTGCATCGCGGCCATCCCTTCGCGTCGGCTGGCACCATCCGCATGGCTGAGATGGCCACCGAGCACCTCATCCTGTTCGACCGCACCAGCTCCTATCACGAGCTGACGAGCGCGCTGGTGCGGCAGGCGGGCATCGCTCCCCGCGGGACCATCGAGGTGGACAACATCGACGCCGCCAAGCGCATGGTCGAGCAGCGCCTCGGCATCGCGCTCCTGCCGCTGACCTCGGTGCAGCTGGAGATCGGCACCGGGCGGCTCGTTCCGGTGCTGGTCTCTGACCTGGCTCCCATTCGCCGCCAAATCGTTGCGGCACGACGGCGCGACTCCGGTGACCCCTCGCCGGCGGCTGCAGCGTTCCTCGCCATCCTCACCGAGATGCGGCCAGAACCGGGGGAGCGACGCTCCATCCTCGCCTGACGCTTCACGGCCATTCTTCAGGTGCGGACGTAGAATCGGGGTGTCCCCGAGCCTGAACTGCCTGGAGGCGCCTTGCTCAAATGGCCACCGAAGAGCGCGTCGAGTCCGCGACCATCGAGAACCTGCTGCGCGAGGACCGCACCTTCCCACCACCGCCGGACTTCGTGGCCAACGCGCTCGGCACCGATCCATCGGTCCATGAGAAGGCGGATAGCGAGGAAGGATTCCGAGCCTTCTGGACCGAGGCCGCCGGGCGGATCGACTGGATCCAGCCCTGGAACGAGCTCTACACCTGGGAGCTGCCGTACACCAAGTGGTTCGTGGGCGGCAAGCTGAACATCAGCGCCAACTGCCTCGACCGGCACGTAGCGGCCGGCCTGGGCGACCGGGTCGCCTACTACTGGGAGGGCGAGCCCGGAGACTCCCGGACCATCACGTACCAGGAGCTGCTCGACGAGACCTGCCGCATGGCGAACGCCCTGCGCGAGCTGGGTGTCAAGCGCGGCGATCGGGTGGCGATCTATATGCCGATGATTCCCGAGCTGCCGGTGGCCATGCTGGCCTGCGCGCGCATCGGGGCGCCGCATTCGGTGGTCTTTGGTGGCTTCAGCGCCGATGCCCTGGCGGGACGCATCGAGGACGCCGAGTGCGTGGCGGTCATCACCGCCGACGGCGGGTATCGCAAGGGTGCGGTGGTGCCGCTCAAGGCGAATGCCGATGAGGCGATCGAGCGGACGTCATCGGTCAAGCACTGCATCGTGGTCAAGCGGACCGGCCAGGAGGTCTCTTGGGACGACGGGCGTGACTTCTGGTACCACGACCTCGTGGCGGGGCAATCGACCACCGCCGAGCCGGAGGCGATGGACTCCGAGGACCTGCTCTACCTGCTCTACACGTCGGGGACCACGGCCAAGCCCAAGGGCATCATGCACACCACCGGTGGGTATCTGGCCGGGGTCGCCGAGACGCATCGGCTCATCTTCGACATCCATGCGGAGACCGACGTCTACTGGTGCATGGCCGACATCGGGTGGGTCACCGGCCACTCGTACATCGTGTACGGGCCGTTGGCCAACGCCACGACCGGGATCATCTACGAGGGGGCCATCGACCACCCGGACAAGGACCGATGGGCCCAGATCGCGGCCAGGTACGGCGCCACCATCCTGTACACCGCGCCCACGGCGATCCGGGCGCTGATGAAGTACGGCCCGGAGGTCTTCGCGCGGGACGACTTGAGCTCGCTGCGGCTGCTGGGCTCGGTCGGGGAGCCGATCAACCCGGAGGCCTGGGCCTGGTACTGGAAGTACATCGGTGGGGAGCGGTGCCCCGTCGTCGACACCTGGTGGCAGACGGAGACCGGGATGATCCTGATCACCCCTCTTCCAGGGATCGTGACGTTGAAGCCCGGCAGCGCCACGTTCCCGTTCCCCGGGGTCAAGGCGGACGTCGTGGACGACGCGGGGAACTCGGTGCCGCTGGGAGGCGGGGGCTATCTCGTGTTGGAGCGCCCCTGGCCGGCCATGCTA
>VBKA01000126.1 GCA_005879815.1 Chloroflexota bacterium | reverse complement strand
TTCCTCGCCTTTCGACCGTCTGACGCGACGGCCCGCGGGCCAGACGTCAACGGGATAGCGAAGCCTCGCCTCGGGGTGGAGGACTCCGCGTGGAGCCGTCCGCCGTGTCGACACGCAACGAGGAACGAACCCCATGCACCGTTTCGCCCGAGCCTGGGCGATCGCCGTCCTGGCGATCGGCCCGGCAAGCCTGGCGACTCCGGTCGCCGCACACGTCGTGAAGCAGGTTGGTCCCTACTCCGTCGCCATCGGCTGGGTCCATGAGCCCACGTATGTCGGCCAGCTCAACGCCGTCCAGGTGGTGATCAAGGACGCCAAGGGCAACCCTATCAGCGACCTGTCTGCCGATGCACTGAAAGTCGTGGTCAGCACCGCCGGCCAGCAGTCGGACCCGATGTCGCTGGCCCCAACCTTCGACGAGGACACCGGTCTGGGCATCCCCGGCGACTACGAGGCGCCGATGATCCCCACGGCGCCGGGTGACTACACCTTCCAGGTGACCGGCTCGATTCACGCGACGAAGATCAACGAGAGGGCCACCTCCAGCGACACGACCTTCGACTCGGTGGTCGACGCATCGGCGGTCCAGTTCCCGAGCAAGCTGCCATCCATAGGCGATCTCGCCACGAGAGTCGAGCGTGTGGACGCTCGGATTCAATCGCAGCTCACCGCCGCCAACGACGCGAAGAGCTCCGCCCAGGGCGCACTCGTCGTCGGTCTGGCTGTGGGAGGGGTCGGCGTCCTGATTGGCCTCGTGGCAGTGACGCTTGCGGTCTTGGCCCGCCGGCCGAGGGCCACCTAGGCACCGATGAACCGACATCCGCGGGCCGCATGCGTGCGTTGTTTGGCGGCGGCGGGGGCAGCGCTGGCAGTCGCCATCGGTCTGGCGTCGCCGGTGCTGGCCCATGCCCTCCTTGCCGCCTCCCAGCCGAGCGCCGGCTCGAACCTGTCGTCCGCCCCAACCGAGGTGGTCGTCACCTTCACCGAAGCGCCGGATCCCAAGCTCTCGTCGGTCCAGGTGCTGAGCCCGACGGGAACCTCGGTGACCAGCGGGCCGGTAACCGCCGTCGCAGGCGCGCCGACCAAGCTACGCGTGGGGCTCGTGTCCCTCAAGCCGGGCGTCTACACGGTGGCCTGGACGACGGTCTCCTCGGTCGACGGACACCTCGCCCGAGGCTCCTTTGCCTTTGGCGTGGGCGCCACGCCACCCAGCGGCACCGGGCCGACCGAGTCGTCGGGCTCATCCCCCGTCTCGCCGGTTGGCGTCGCGGGCCGTTGGATCCTCTACGGCGGTTTGTTCGTGCTGGTCGGTGCGGCTTTCGTCGGGTTGATCATCTTCCGCGCTCCCCCACCACCCACGCTCCCGCTCGTGACCTGGGGTTGGGCGGCCGCCATGGTCGGAAGCCTCGTGGTGATCGGGGTCCAGGTGTCCGAAGCCGGGGTGGCGATAGGAGGCGTGATCGGCACCTCGCTCGGCGGGGCCGTTGCGGTTCGACTCGCCCCTGTTCTGGCCGCCACGCCGGGGATCGCATGGCTCGTCTGGCGCCGGCCGCTCAGCCGCGCCGCGCTCGCCGTCGTCGGCGTCGCGGCGGCGGCGGCCATGCTGGGAGACGTCGCCGAGAGCCACGCCGCGGCGAGCGGAGCAGTGGTCTTCAACGTCGTCGTGCAGTGGGTCCACGTGGCCGCATCGGGGACCTGGCTCGGCGGCCTCGTCGCGCTCCTGCTTGGGTTGCGCAGCCGGCCTGGCGATGAGACGCGCCGCATCGCGACGCGCTTCGCGAACAGCGCCACGGTGGGGATCGCGCTCGTGGCCCTGACCGGCGTGGCACGCGCGCTCAGCGAGATCGGGTCATTGCAGAACCTGGCCTTCACCGACTTCGGCCGCCTGCTCGTCGCCAAGTCCGCCCTCCTGGGCGTACTCGCCGGCCTCGGAACGATCAACCACTTCCGTAGCGTACCGAGAGCGGGCAGGAGCCTTGGCCTGCTGCGAAGGATCGGTTCGATGGAGCTCATCGTGGCCACCACCGTCCTGCTCCTCTCCGCCACCCTGGTCAACCTCGCGCCACCCGCGCAGGCTGCGACCGCCGTACAGCCCGCCTCGGCGTCGGTCACGGCGAGCGGCAGCGACTTCGGGACCACGCTACGCATGCAGCTGACGGCGACCCCGGGCACCATCGGCTTCAACGTGTTCCGCGCGACCCTGAGCGACTACGACACCGGCGCGCCGCTCAGCGGCCGAACCGTCACGCTGCGCTTCACGCTTCCTTCACGCCCCGACCTGGGCGCTTCCACGCTGAAGCTGAAGGCGATGGGCAACGGGGTCTACCAGGCAACCGGTCCCAACCTCTCGATCGACGGACCCTGGCGAATCGCCGTCCAGATCAGCGGCGGGACGAGCTCGGCCGAGGTGACGCTCCAGCTCGCCACCCGCCAGCCACAGCTCAAGGTCGACGTGAACGCGGTCCCCGGCCTGCCGACGATCTACACGGGCCACCTGGCCAAGTCGCGGACGGTGCAGGTCTACATGGATCCAGGGAAGCCGGGGGCCAATGAGGTCCACCTCACCTTCTTCGACAGCGCCAATAAGGAGCTGCCGGTGCCCACCGCGCAGCTCGGCATCGGCCTCGTGGGACAAACGCCAGGCCAACCGGTAGTTCGCACCATGGAGCCGGGCCACTTCGTCGCGGACGCTACCCTGTCCGCCGGCACGTACAGTGTTTCGTTCTCCGCCACCGCGCCCGATGGCCAGGCACTCGCCGCCCAGCTGCAGATTCCGCTAACGAAATGAGGACCGTCACGTGGCTGGGTTGCGTACTCGAGGGCTGAGGAAGCTGGCGGCAGCACCAGGCCGGCTCGCCGTCGAGGCGCTCATCGTCTCCGCGCTGGTAGCCTGCGGCGGGCCCGGCTCGAGCAGCGCCGGAGCGCCAACCCCCACCATCGGCTCACGACCATCCTCACCCGCGGTGGTCCGCATCGTTGAGCCCAGGAGCGGCGCCACGGTAACCGGATCGACGCTGCACATCGTGCTCTCGCTGGAGAACGCCACGATCGTCAAGCAAACCTCGACGAACATCCGGCCAGACCAGGGCCATGTGCACCTGTACGTCAACAACGTGCTGGTGTCGATGAACTACGGGCTGGTGCAGGATCTGCCGGTGCACAAGGGCACCTACGTGCTCAGGGCGGAGTTCGTGGCCTCCGACCACGCGCCGTTCAATCCGCGCGTCTATTCCCAAAGCGTGGTCTTCACGGTCAAATGACCGCCACCCGCCTGCGTGCGCTGCTGGCGGGCACCCTGCTGGCCGTCACCCTGATCGCCGCGGGGCAGCTCATCCCGGGGTCGAGCCCGGAGCCGATGCTGGTGGGGGCCGTCTTCCCGCTCTCAGGCAGCGCCGGCCCGCTTGCCCGGCAGGAAGAGCTCGGGGTGCGCATCGCCGCAGATCTGGTGAACGCGGATGGCGGAATCGATGGACGGCCCGTGGCGCTCGACGTGCGTGACCTGGAGCGTGGCGAGGACGCTCCGGCGGTGATGGCCGCGCTGCGGGCGGAGGGAGCGCAGGTCGTGATCGGTGCGTACGCGTCCGACCTCTCGATCGCCGCCAGCGCGGCGGCTGCTGACGCCGGGCTCGTCTACTGGGAGGCGGGAGCCGTCGCCGACCAGCTGACGGGACGGGGGCTGCCGATGGTCTTCCGCGTCGGCGCCAGCGGGACGAACCTGGGATCCAACTCGGCCAGGTTCGCGGCGAGCCAGCTCGCGCCGCGTCTCGGCAAGCAGGCGACGAGCCTGCGCCTCGCGATCGTGGCTGCCAACGACGACTATGCCCGATCGGTAGCCGACGCGGCCGCCCGCGAGGCGAACGCCAGCGGCGTGCCGATCATCTTGCGCGCGACGTACGACCTGAGCCTGCCGCGCTGGCCGCAGCTCATGGGCCGCCTCGCCGTGGCACATCCGGAAGTCATCATCCTCGCCTCGCATATCCCCGACGGCATCTCCTTCCGGCGGGCCATGCTGGCGGCGAAGCTCAAGGTGGGCGCGCTGATCGGGTCGACGATGGCCGAGTGCAGCCCGGACTTCGCGGGAGACCTGGGTCCCGACGCGGTTGGCATCTTCGCCTCCGATCGCCCGACCGCCGGATTCCAGTCCGGCGTCTTGCGAAGCGAGGCACGCCACGCCTTCGAGCGCCTGGCGGTCGCCTGGGCCAGCGCGGGCGGCGCCACGCCCGCCTCGTCGCCGGGTCTCACGTCCGACTATGGCCGCGGACAGGATGCGGAGTACGTCATCCACGGACCGATGCTGCCTGCCACGGCCGGTCCGACGGAGGAGGGCCTCTCCGGCTTCTCGGCTGCATGGGCGCTCTTCCGCCAGGTGCTGCCCGCGGCCGCAGACCGCGGAGCGCTGGACGCCGCCGGCATCTCAAACGCTGCGCGGCACATCGACCTGCCGGTCGGGTCGCTCCCGAACGGCGCGGGGATCCGGTTCTCGACCGACCCCGCAACGCTCGGGCAGAACCAGCGCGCGACGGCCGTGATCTGGCAGTGGCAGGCGGTCCGCTCCTACACCTTCGTGTGGCCACCCACCTACGCGACCGGCCGGATCGCCATGGTTCCCCTGCCCCGTTGACCGCCCCGGCAGCTAGCCGCTCGGGGAGTGCCGGCCAGCGCGCGATCCTGCTGAGCGTTGGGCTCGGAGCGGCCGCGCTGGCGCGAGCCGCGCTCAACGGAACCGGCGCGACGAGCGCCTACCTCGCTGGAACCGGGTTTGGTGCCGCGCTGCTGTGCCTTGCCTTCGCGGCAGGCTGGCGGCCCGCGCGGCCAAGACTCGTGTCGGTGGGGTTGGGCGTCCTGGGTGGGTTGATCCTGGTAGGCCTGCCGCTGCTGGCGAGTCCGTCCACGCGCGCTGTGACCGGCATGCGGCCCGAGCCGTTCGTGGCCTGGCTGGTCGTGACGGCCTTGGTGGTGACGGCGGAGGAGGTCCTGCTGCGGGGTGCCCTGCTGCCAGCCCTGGATGAGGCAGCTGGGCCGATCGTCGCGGTCGTCGCCTCGAGCGCCGCCTTTGCGCTGATGCACGTTCCGCTGTACGGGTGGGGCGTGGTGCCGATCGACCTTGCGGCCGGGGTGTGGCTCGCCGGCCTGCGCTATCTGAGCGGCGGTGTGGCGGCACCGACGCTGGCGCACCTGCTCGCGGACCTCGCGACATGGTGGCTGTGACGCGGCAGGCGCGTGCCGGCTGGCTCGCCGCGTTGGGCGGCCTCCTCCTGCTGGTTGCGGCGGCCCGGCTCTCCCCCACCTGGCACCGGCCCGTCTACGACGGTGTGGTGATCGAGGACCCTTACCGATACCTCCAGCCGCCTGCCGGCAAGCCAGGCAACCCCACCTCGGTCTCGGACACGCTGGCGCTGGACCAGGGCGTCTCCCCGCAGCTCTACTCGGGGACGCTCGAGCAGCCGCCGCAGGCGCAGATGATCGCCGACCGCGACGCCTTCCAGCTTCCCTCGGGCACGACCTCGATCAAGGCCACCATCCAGCCGATCAAGCCGCCGGCCCCGGTCTCGGAGGGACGGATCTCGGGGAACGTCTATCGCTTCGCGGTCGGGAACCAGGCGGGCGCGAACGTGTCACTGCACTCGGGGACGACCATCACTCTCGTGCTGCGCGCGCCCAACGGGGTGAGCAACGGCACGATCATCCACTTCAACGGCACAAGCTGGGAGAAGGTCCCCACCGACAACGGGGGCCTTCCAGACCTGTACTCGACCAATTCCACCCAGCTGGGTGACTTCGCGGTGCTGGTAACGGGAGCGCAGACGCCGGAGCCATCCGGCCTGACGCCGCCTCCGTTCTCCTTCTCACCCTCGCCAGTGCCGACGCCAAGCCCCGCCGGGGGCCAGGTGCCATGGCTGGTCATCGGTCTGGTGGCGGCAGCCATCATCGTCGGGGTCTTGTGGCGGACGCTCGGGGATCGCGAGCCCTGACGCTGGCTCAGAGATGNNNCCCTCGCGGCCCATACGCCGACAGGTCTCCATTGCAACGGCAGGTCGACAAGGATGAGCTCGGAAGGCTGAGTGGCGCGAACGCGGAACGTCGCCTGGTCGAAGACCCGGGCTGCGGCACCTGTCTCGACCGGTTCGTCGTCGAACTGGCCGCCTCCACGAATGAGGTAGACGTAGGCTCCGCGCCCGTCGGCGAGCGAATGCGTCACCTCGACGCCGGCGTCGACCAGGCCGACGTGCACCGAGGCGTCCTGGTGGATGAGCACGGGGTCTTCCTGCAGCGGTCCCGCCACGCGCAGGAGCCGATTCGCCCGCTCGGCCTCCGAGAACGACCTCTGCTGGACCGATGGTTCGAGGTCCGGCGTGTCGGGGAGGATCCAGAACTGCAGGAAGCGCATCGGCTCGGTCGCCGATCCATTCCGCTCCGAATGCAACATCCCCGAACCCAGCGTCGCGCGCTGGATCGATCCGGGTGGCAGGCGGCCGCCGTTGCCAAGCGAGTCGGCGTGCTCGAAGGATCCCTCGACCACGTACGTGACGCCCTCGATGTCCCGGTGGGGATGAAGGGGCCACACCGCGCCCGGCTCCAGCCGGTCGTCGTTGAAGACGCGCAGCGGTCCGAACCCCATCTGCTCCGGATCACGGTACTGATCGAACGAGAAGTGCCACCGCGCGTGGAACCAGCCGCCTTCCTGGCGGTGAATCTCGTCGTCGTGCCGGACCTGGATCATGTGCGCCGCGGGACCATCAATCGTGCAAGGCTACGTCGGTCCACCGACGCGCGGCAACCTGGCTGCCGCCGCCCACCAACGGCCGTACCATGCTTGCGCCAGCAACCATTGATCCAGTCGCTGACGCGAAGCTGACACGCAACCAGAGGAGCTCATGACCAGGGGCGACTACCAAGCGTTCACCCAACAGCTGATGGCCGACATCCGCGAGCACGGCCGTCCAACCTCCGGACCGATGGCGGGGCGGCCGCTGATGATCCTGACCACCACCGGTGCGAGGTCCGGGGAGGCGCGCGCCGCGGTCGTGACCTACACGCGTGACGACGATTCGTACGTGATCGCCGCCAGCAAGAGTGGGGCACCCACCAACCCGGCCTGGTATCACAACCTGATCGCCAATCCGACGGTCACGGTCGAGATCGGCAGCGAGACATTCCAGGCGACCTCCAGGGTCACGCAGGGCGCCGAGCGCGAGCGCCTGTGGGATCGCCACGCGGCCGAACGCCCGGAGTTCCGCGACTACCCCAACAAGACCAGCAGGGTGATCCCGGTCATCGTCCTCGACCGCCTGCCGTAGGCCCGGCCGCGAGGCGGATGCGTCATGCGTCCGTCACGGGGCGGCCATAGACTCCCGGATCGATGGCAACCGTCCTCCTTGTCGATGACGACCCGAAGATCCGCGAGCTGCTGCGGCTCTACGTGGAGCGCGACGGCCATCGCACCCTGGATGCGGCCAACGGTGAGGTGGCGGTGACAACCGCGCTCCGCGCCCGACCCGATCTCGTGGTTCTGGATGTCATGCTCCCGGGTCTCGACGGATTCGAGGTCGCACACCGCATCCGCGCGGCGAGCGACGTGCCGATCCTCATGTTGACGGCACGGTCAGGTGACTCGGACAAGGTGGTTGGGCTCGACGTCGGGGCGGACGACTACGTGGTCAAGCCTTTCTCTCCACGGGAGCTCATGGCCCGCATCAGGGCCCTCCTGCGCCGGCGACGCCTGGATGCGCAACGAGACGAGGCGGTGCTGGAGGCCGATGGCCTCCAGGTCGACCCGAACGCCGTTGAGGTACGCCTCGACGGTGCGACGCTGGGGCTGACTCCGTTCGAGTTCCGCCTGTTGATCGGTCTCATGCGGCGTCCGGGACGCGTGTTCAGCCGGGATGATCTGATCGACGCGATCCATGGGCACGATGACCCGGGCATCATCGACCGAACGATCGACGTCCACATGGGCAGGCTTCGACGCAAGCTCGGCGATGACGCCACCGATCCACGCTTCATCGGAACGGTGCGCACGATTGGCTACAAGTTCATTCCGCCTGTCGAGAAGCGCGACCCATCTGGCACCGCCGCCTGACCGAGAACGCGGAGGAACGCCGATGATGGGGCTCATGCCCTCGCTGCGCCTGCGCCTGATCGGGCTCCTCCTCGCACTCGCGCTGACCGTAGCGGCCGTAATGATCTTCGCGGTGGAGCGCTTCAGCGCCGACCAGATCATGACTCTCGCCAAGCAGGGCGGCGCCTCGCCCGCAGAGGCACAGGCGATGTTCGATGCCTACGTTGCCCGCGTCCTGGTGGTGGGGGCAATCGTGGGCGTTG